>JAHLLD010000009.1 GCA_020444325.1 bacterium | reverse complement strand
CACTCCCGCGTGCCGCAGGCACTCCCGCGTGCCGCAGGCACTCCCGCGTGCCGCAAGGCACTCCCGCGTGCTGTCTGGCGCTATACCACGCGGTGGGCTGGTTCGCGGTTATGAAGGACGTCGAGGAGATTGCGGGCGGCCATTTCTGCCATGCGGTCGCGGGTTGCGATGGAGGCGCTGCCGATGTGCGGGAGAAGGACAGTGTTTGGCAGCTTCAGCAGGGCTTCGGGGATGACAGGTTCCTGCTCATAGACATCGAGTCCCGCCCCGAAAATGCGCTGTTCCTGTAGCGCGGAGATCAGTGCCTCTTCATCGATGACAGGACCGCGAGCGGTGTTGATCAGGATAGCGGTGGATTTCATCTTTTCCAGGGCGGCAGCATCGATCAGATGTGTTGTCTCCGGGCTGAGCGGGACATGCAGGCTAACGACATCACTTTCCGTGAGCAGCTGTTCCAAAGAAACGTAGGTCGCGCCCAGATCCTTTTCGAAGGTTTCATTTCTGCTTCGGTTGTGATACAGCAACCGCATACCGAACGCCGCTGCCGCCTTGCGGGCAAATGCTCGTCCAATGCGTCCCGCGCCGACGATGCCCAGTGTTTTTCCTCCGAGGTCATGACCGAGAAACAACTTCGGTGCCCAGCCCTCGAATTTCCCTTCCCGCAGCCAGGCATCACTTTCGACGATGCGTCTGGCTGCGCTGATCATCAATGCGAAGGCGATGTCTGCCGTCGCTTCGGTGAGGACTCCGGGCGTATTGGTTACGACGATTCCGCGTTCACGTGCGGCGTCGATATCGATATTGTTGTATCCAACGGCGTAGCTTGAAATGCAGCGAAGTGACGGTCCCGCTGCAATGACATCCGCATCGATCGGATCGGAAAGCAGGCAGAGCAGAGCGTCGGCGTCGCCAACGGCTCTGATCAGTTCTTCTTTCCGTATTTGCCTGTTTTCCCCGAATACCTGCAGGTCGGTATGTTCCCGAAGAAGCGCGAGTCCCGCTTCCGGAATCTCACGTGTGCAGAATACTGTATGTGCCATGCGGAAGCTCCAGATGCTGGATGAAAAAAATCCCGCGGCCGGATGACCGCGGGATGGAAGGTCGTGTGACGACACGTCTTACTTCATGACGGTCATCTTCTTCTGCTGCATCTGTCCATCAACATTGAGCTGATAGATGTAGGTACCTGAGGGCAGGTTCGCTGCGTCCATGGTGACCTGATGCGTACCGGCGCCCTTCTCTGCGTTCACGAGCGTCGAAACGTTCTCGCCGAGGGAGTTGAAGACCCTGAGCGTGACATGACCGGGCTTGGTCAGCTGATAGGCGATCGTGGTGGTCGGATTGAAGGGGTTCGGGTAATTCTGATACAGGGAGATCGTGCTCGGCTGCGCGTCGAAATACACATCGACGACAGGCGAGTAGGTCGCCGTACCGTCGTTATCGACCTGGCGCAGGCGATACTTCACGTTGCCCACGTTGCGATGGGTTGCAGTGATGGGATCGCTGTACTTGTAATCTTTCGGGGCAGTGGTCGTTCCGCGTCCGCTGACGAAGCCGACGTTTTCGTAATTCGCGCCGCCGTCAAAGCTGCGCTCGATTTCGAAACCGTAGTTGTTGCTTTCGCTGGTGACATTCCAGACCAGGTCGACGTTGTTGCCGTTGACCGTGGCATTGAGCGTGTTGAGCTCGACCGGAATGGCCTTGCGGGAGCGGAAGGCGGCAATACCGTTGTTGGACATCAGCACGTAAAGGATCACATGCAGGCCGGGCTCGTCCGGATCTTCCTGCAGAGAATAATGCTTGAGCTGGAAGTCCACATCGGCGATGTAGTTTTCAACTGCCGAATTGTTGTTGAGCGTCTTGTTGCCAAGCTGCGGCGTGTCACCCCAGATCTGGAAATCCTGCCCCGGGGTAGTGACGTCGATGATGCGCGCCTTGGTATTGTTGTTCGGAATGGTCGGATCGACACCACCGGTAGGATACCCATCGGCAAGGACAATATACTTCAGTCCGTACTCGGGCAACTCGAAATAACGAATGGCGCCAGACTGTCCAGTAAGCGAACTCGACAGAGAGCGGTTACCGGTGGCCTGCTGGTTGTAGGTCTGCGGCCAGGGATTGGTCGGATGCTGCACCTGTGTTGCCGCGGTGGTGATACGGGGATTCGAATCCATCCACACGTCGGACACGAGCTGGAGGCTGGTACCGGCAACGCCATGGGCGGCCAGACCGGCGTTCGAGTTCACGAGGCGAATCGCGAGGCGGTATTCGAGCTTGTAAGGTCCGGTATCGGAGGAAGGACGCTGGGCCTCGGGACGCCTGTCAGCAAGGATTACATTGACTTGCTCATTCCAGTTGGGCTGGGTCGGGTAGGAACCGCCACTGGTGTAAATGCGCACACTGTCGACCAGGTACGGATCTTCGCCCGGAGGATAATACATCGAGCGGTAGCCGATGACGTCAAATGCGTCGCCCCAGCGATGGTAGCTCATTTCACTGTCGAGGGGACCCGTGCCGATGCCGTTGCTGCCGGCATTCAGTGTGGCGTATACGCATTTCGGACTCGCGACCGGAGTATCCCAGCGCCAGACACGGAAGGGACCCTGTCCGAGGTACACGGGATCGCACTGTCCGCTCGGGAGCAGAATGCAGATACCCCAGACGGGCACGACGAGGTTACATGCGAAAATGCGGCCTTCGTCATCAAGGTCGATTTTGTACAGAGAATACGTGTTCTGCGAGTAGCCGCGGTAGAGCTGGACGCCACCGGCGGAAGCAACGGTATCAATTGGTACCGGGAGCTCGCCACCGAGTCCCTTCGAGGAAGCATCAGCGGAGCGTCCAACATCCATGGCCGGTGTACCGGTCTGCGACTTCCATGCGTAAATGCGTGGCGTCTGCCAGAAAACAGGGCCAGCAACGGAGGTATGCGGATTGACGATGTACACCACGTCACGCCACTTGTCATAGGCAAGTCCGGTGAACGACTTGCTCGGAATCATCCAGGCATTGACGTGGCTGGTCTGATTGGCGGGGGGTGGCACATTGCGCCAGAGCTCTTCCCAGAAAATGTTTCCCTGCGCGCTGGCCTGATTCGGCAGCGTCGCGAGAAACAGGGCAAGCATACAGCCCGTCGTCAGTAGAATTTTCTTCATGAATTACTCCGTGATGGTGATATGTGAAGAAGTTTTTGTTATCGATTGGAATTACAAAGGGTTACACCTTCGCAAGTCTCTGAAACATACCAAATGCCGCAAGATGAAGCAAGGAACAGCAGAATCAGGGATGCGCATGTCTCTCCTGCACTGCGGCTGTGCGATGTCAGTGAAAAAGACACAGCAGAAATGAGATTGTTACAGTTGTCCTGTAGCATTGTTTGAGCGGCGCTCATTTTCCCGTCATATTACGCGATCAGATCCCGATGTCACATTTCCGGTCCGCGTGTGTCCATGACGGAGAAGTCACACCAGAGGAGATGGGTATGAAATCGATGGCGACCTGCTTTTTCCTTCTTTTCTGCATCCTTCTCCTGCCCGAATTCCAGGCGCAGGGACAGGGAAATATTTTCTGGAGCGAGGAGTGGAAACACAGCGTTCCGGCCCAGCCGCAGCCCGCGCAGCCTTTCGGCTGGATGTATGACAGCCTGGGATTTACCGCGCTTGCGTACGATGAGGTCAGGGATGTTGTATACGTTGTATCTCCACAATTCATCATCGATCCGGTTCTGGGACTCCTGCCGCAGCCACGCATCTACATTCTTGATGCGGACAGCGGTGGCGTACGCATGGATATGGGACGCTCCGCCTTTCACGGTGCGATGGGCGCCGGTGGTGAACTGCCACTGCCGCTCGACACCTTCACTGTCTCCGCAGCGAAGCCTCTGGGATTCATGCGGAACCGTATGTGCGTCTACCGCATCGATGTCGATGATGAGGGACGCATTTACGCGTGCAACCTCGTCAATCCGCTCTGGGGATACTGCAAGCCTGTCGGTGCGACCACGGTCTGCGATCCCGATTACCTGGAGCAGGGACCATTGCGCGTCTGGCGCTGGGATACGCCGTCGTCTACACCGCAATTGATTTACGCTACCAGCAACACATCGGCGTCCGCGATAGGGGACGCGCAGGACAGCGAGCTACCCGCTACCCGCTGGGCTGATGCGTTTTCCGTTTCAGGGAAGCGCGGCTGGTATGATCCACCGGGACCTTCTCCACCGGTGCAGTACGATTCCGTGCGCATATACATCGGTGGTGGAAACTGGCCGGGACAGGTGACGCCGAACAATGAAGTTGTCGTGCTGGTCGAGGATCGGCGTCCCGCAGCACAGCGTCCTGACCGCGACGTGCAGGGGGGAGGGAAACTCTCCTTCCGGCTGGGACTCCGCATCAGGGCACCCTTCGCACATGCGTTGCATGGTGTGGCGGCCGAACCGCTGCAGCATGCAAATGGGCAACTTTCCGGACGCGTGTGGATGGACGGCAATTTCGATTCGACCGCATACACGCTTCAGGTTCAGTACGATAACCAGTCGCTGCCTCAGCTGTATGTTCCACTCGCGGCCAATGTGGTCTCGCTTTCTCCAGCCCTGACTGGACTCTCGGGTGCGCTCGGATATTTCGAGCTTCCACAGTACGGGCTCAAATATCTTATCGCAACAGATGGGGCGGGTTGCACACCGAACATTCCTGATGGAGACAATGATCTGACACACGCCAGAATCGTGGACGTAACACACCCCGGTCAGGAATTCCAGGTCTGGGGCGATTCGCCGCAGCTCGGGAGAAATCGCCTGGCATCGATCGATAATGAAAATGGTATTTCTGATGTAGACTATCGGTTCAAACAGTATTCACCCGAAGAAAACCCATCTGAACCCGGCACGTATTTCGAGTTCTTTGTTCTGATGTCGAAAAATGGCATTGCGCGTTTTCAGGGACGCATACCCATTCCACGTCCCGCTGTTGACCTTTCCGCCTTCACTGCCACAGCATTGGATGGCAGCGTGCAGCTTCGATGGCGAGTGGAAAGTGAAAACGCGTCGCTGCGCTTTGCGGTGCAGCGTGCCGATTCCAGAGAAGGTCCGTGGAAGGAAATCGGGAGTGTTGCCACACGCGGGACGACGCATGAGGCTGCGTGGTACGAGTTCATCGATACGCTCGATGGCACTGCCTCCACGCGCAACAAACTCTGGTACCGTCTCGTGGAAGAGGATGTCTATGGATACAGGTCGGAATTCAGGGCGTTGCGCGTGTCTCTGGTCACTGCAGCGCACACGCCCGCAATCACATTGTATCCACATCCGGTGCAGCAGAAGGACGGGACGCTACAGCTGGAGCTGCGTAATGAAAGAGAGGAGCGCGCGGTGCTGCGTGTGTGGGATTTGCTCGGGAGGAGCCGTTTTGTGATGAGCGGAATTCAACTCGTTGACGGAATCGTGCAGATGCAGGTCCCTGTCGCGACACTTCCTCCGGGGATATACATGCTTGTTGTACGAACAGACAATGGTGGGACCATGACGCAACGTCTGATCGTGCGATAGGTGCGGGATTGTCCTTGCCTCCTCTCCCGCACACGAAAAACGGGCTGCCTCGCGATTCGGGGCAGCCCGTTTTGATATGTCGTATTCGGATGAGACGCTACTCGAGAACCACGCGCCGTGCCGTGGTCTGTGTTCCGGATCGCAGAAGCAGAAGGTAGATGCCGCGGGGCAATCCGCTGCCGTCGAAACGCAGCATCGTTGTTCCTCCCGACAGGAATCCGTCATACAGCGTCGCGACCGTACGGCCTAGAAGGTCGTGCACGACGACCTGTACCGCCTGTCCTTCGGATGCGGTGACGGGGAGGGAAACCACTCCGTCACGTGAGGGATTGTATGGCTGTGGGTATGCTTCACCAATACTGATTTCCCGGGCTGCGGAAGTGAGCGGGGATATGCCGACGGTCCGATATCCGACTGACTTCAAAATCATATTGCGCGGATCGAGGGTAATGCTTTTTACATCGTTCGCGGGCGCTTCCGGAATACTGAATTCCTGGAATGAGAGTGCACGTGAATCGAGAACGGTGCGCACTGTGTCGCCGCTCAGCAGCACGACCTGCAGATCGAGAGGCATTCGGAAAAACGGATACTTTGTGCTGTCCTGTGTCTGCAGCAGCTGAATGCGCAGGGGCGAGCTGCTGTTATCGCTCACTCGCTGCACGATGTAGTCGGGCCAACCTGCCTTGAATACCCACTCGTCGAAGAACCATCCGAGTTCACTGCCGTGATGCATCTCCATAACTGCCTGCAGGTCTTCTGTCGAAGCATTTGCGTAGGCATGTTTCTGTGCGTAGTCGAGGAGTCCTTCAAAAAACGCCGTGTCTCCCATCACCTCACGCAGCATGGCCATGACCGCGCCGCCCTTATGGTATATCGTTGCGGGGTAGTTGGACACTGTAGCGCGGGGGAAATCGTGCAATGGGAATATCCCTTCGTTGCGCGAATCCGAAATCCTGTAGCGCTGCTTTGTCTCACGAAGCTTTTCGCGATACGCCGCCTCTCCACCGAGGTATTCCTCATACAGCATTTCGCTGAACACCGCGAATCCTTCGTTGAGCCAGGCGTCGCCGAAATCCCTGCAGGTGACGAGATCGCCCCACCACATGTGCGCCAGTTCATGTGCGGCCGTGCTGCCCGCTTCCTCGAGTCCGGTAAACAGCGAAGCAGCATAGCTGATCATGGTCTGATGTTCCATCGAACCAATGGGGGTAATGCAGTAGCCGACCTTGTCGAAGGGGTAGGGACCGAAGCGTGCGGTGAACGCCTCCATCATGGAGGGAACGGTGGAGAAATACGCCACGGCGCGCGTGGAATCCGCGCGAGGGACGAAGTACTGCATGGGAATGGAATTCCAGCTGTCTTCCACAACCGCATAGTCGCTGATCGCATAGGTGAAGAGATACGTCGCCGTGGGATGGGATTCCACCCATCGATACGCGGTATATCCCGCTCCCGCATCAGGTCGTTCCGCAAGCACACCGGTACCCGCAACAACGAGGTCCTGCGGCACTTCGAAGGTAACATCGAACGTCGCCTTGTCCGACGGAATATCGTTGCACGGCAGCCAGTAGCGCATGACGGAAATCTCAGGTGTCGTGAAACCGACACCCATGAAATATGTGACATCACCCCAGTGGCAGCCGCCCCAGGGCAATGGTCCGCCTTCGTTGTCGGGACTCCCGGCGTACTGCACGCGCACGGTAATTGTGTCTCCTGCCGGGAATGGTGTATCCGGGGTAATCGTAAGCAGGTTGTCCGCATGCGTGTAAGACACCGGGCTGCCGCTGATGCTTACAGCGGAAACCGTCGCGAACGCGAGATCCAGGCTGAACGCGTCCAGGTCACCGCGGGCCGCGTTTCGCAGCGTAATCGCCACGTCACCCCGCACCGTCTCCGTGTTCATTTCGAATCGTACAGTGGCTTCATATTTCAGCACATCAATCAGCGTCGATTCGGCTTTCATCGATGTCGCGCTCAGTGTCAGTAGTGCGAGGATCAGTACGTATCGTTGCATAGCAGAGTCCGGATGTCAGATGTCAGATGTCAGATGTCAGATTGCAGATTGCAGATGACAGATAACAAATTGCAGATTGCAGTTGCCTGATCGAAAGATAGAAAATTGCACGACGCAAACTATCGATCTGATACTTCCATCTTTCAATCTGAAATCTGAAATCTGGAATCTGGAATCCCACGCCTACTGGGCGGGGAGGGGGTTACTTGAAGCGGGAGTCGGGGATGCCCTTGTTGATGACGTAGTTGCTGTAACGGACGGTGACCGTGGCCTTGCTGTCGCCGTCGTCTTTCTTTTTCTTTGCACCGGGACGGCGGAAGTTCATCGGGGAGGGCATCGAAATATCGATACGTTCAGGCATCCAGTACTTCCCATCAACGTGTGTGTATGTGAAGGATGCCTGCGCGGCGGCACCCCCGTCGGGATCAGCATCAAGGCGCAGCACGATATCTCGCTTTGTGTCCACATACAGTGTTATGCGCTGCAGCCGGATGGTATCGCTTCGTGCCAGCAGTTTGAGCTTCGTGCAGGTGACACCGCCAATTTTTTCCGTGCCCTGTATGACCGCGTCGTACATGTCCTTCTCGAAACGGAGTGGATCGAAGCCCACCGCGTCTCGCGGGAGCATGGCGAAGCCGTCACTTTCGATATGCACGTTGTTCGGTTTCTTGTAGTACAGCGTGGCCTCCATGTCAGGGACGTTGAGCCTTTTCATGTTGACGGTAGCCCTGATATCCACCTGGTAATCGTTCACGCGCGAGAATATCGTCTGCACGCGTTCGAGCAGCGCGACGGCTTCTCCCTGCGCCTGACTGACCTGCGTCATGAAAGTGAGCAGGAGGAATGACAGAACCGCGGTGCGTTTACATATCGTCATTTCTGCAACCTCGTAAAGACCTCGACAAACGTTCGAACTGCGTGTAGGTAGTGACCGCCGCAACGCGGCAGGCGCAGCGTCGGTACAGATGATTTATGCGTAATCTGCATAATCGTGCCAGCGGAATTATGCAGAAACTGCATAAACCCGTATCTGGAAATATGCAGAAAGTGCATATTCGGAGGGGAAAAATTATGCATAATCTGCATAATTGCATCCCGGGAGCGCCTGGACGTGTGCTTGAAGCGCTGCGCGGGAGATCAGGAGAGTATGTCCTTACGCCGGAAAATCACCCAGGCGGCTGTGAGAAACACGGCAAGGAAGGCGGATAGTGCCAGCAGATCTTTCACGATAGCGGTGAAATCGATGGGATTGCCGAATGCGCGACGCCAGACATCGGTGTAGGTCGTAAACAGCCAGGGCCTGAGATTCTCGAAGAACTCGAAGGGGAGATTCCCGAGAATGAAAAACAGGATGATGATGGCGAAGGAGCCGACGATGGGACCAATGGCATTCTCGACGAAGGTGCTGAACAGCATTCCCAGAGCGGCGACGACGGACATCGCATATCCCGCGAGAGCGTAGGCGAAGATGAAACGCCACCAGAGCTCCGCGGCAGGGAGAATGGTAATGCCTTCTTCGAGTATCATGATCATGTCGCCGTGCCCGAAGAAGATCAGTCCGAGTCCCACACTCAGCATCCCGAGAAAATACACCAGCGAATATGTGTACAGCGCGGCACTGATGGCTTTGACACCGAAGATGCGATTCCTGGAGGGCGGACGCGTAAGGAGAATACGATATGTTCCGCTTGTCGCTTCCCCGGCGAAAATGTCCCCGGCCACGAGCAGGATGAGGAAGGGAACGTGCACGAAGAGCGCGTTCATGACGATGTTCGAAACGAACCAGCCGTTGAACAGCGAACCGACAAAGAGGAAGTTCTGCTGCAGTCCTCGCGTCATCCCGTTGATCATGTCGTCGCCCGCGAACGACATTCCCCAGAATGCCAGAGGTATCAGTACGGCGATGAGGCCGAACCCGATATACGTCCGGAGCTTCCGGTAGGTCTTCAGCAGTTCGTATCGAACGAGAGTGAGCATGCAGTTCGCTTGTCGTGAATCAGAGCTTCTGTTTCGCGGCGATATTCTTCAGGGCACGGACCTCATTCTCGCTGAGGTAACGCCAGGCGCCACGTTTAATTCCTTCTAGTGTGAGTCCGGCATAGGACATGCGGTCAAGTTTACGCACGGTATATCCGAGAGTTTCAAACATCCGCCGCACCTGCCGGTTCCTTCCTTCATGCAGTACGAGTGCCACGATTTTTCCTCGCGGACCATCCAGCAACTCGGCTTCGCAGGGACTCGTCTTCCCGTCTTCGAGCTTCACACCGTTGCGCAGCGCCTCAATATCCTGGGGTCGCACAAAGTCTGTCGTCTCCACCATGTATGCCTTGGCGACATGGAAGCGTGGATGCATCAGCACATTGGCGAGGTCTCCGTCGTTGGTCAGCAGAAGTGCGCCGGTGGTGTTGCGATCAAGCCGGCCGACTGGATAGACGTTATGCTCGGGAGGGACGAGATCCATCACCGTGCGCCGTCCCTTGTCGTCGGAGGTCGTGGTGATGCAATCCTTCGGCTTGTTGAGCAGAAGATAAAAAAGCTGATTCTGAATGTATACCGGGGTGCCGCGCACGGAGACTTCATCGCGCTGTGGATTCACTTTTGTTCCGAGTTCGGTCACCACTTTGCCGTTGACTCTCACGACTCCTGACGCGATCAGGTCGTCGGCCTTGCGTCGCGATGCGACACCTGCCTCGGAGAGATACCTGTTCAGCCGCAGTTCTTCGACTGCGGGCCGCACGGCGACGGTGTGCTTGCGGGGTTTTCCCTTTCCGCGTGCCGGGGCAATGCGATCATGTGTTTTTCTCCCCTTCTCTCCAGCTGCATCCGCAGCTGTTCTCTGTCGCTGGCCGCCACGGCTCCGCGTGGCAGCTGCTTTCCCGGTCCTTTGACCGCTTCCATGCCCTGCGCCGTGACTACCGTCATGTCCGGTGCCGCGGCCACTTCCGCGTCCGGCACCGCTGCCCGACGGACGTCCACGACCCGGCTGTCCTGATGACCTGCTGCCGGAATACTTTCCGCCACGCCCGGAACTGCCTGAACCCGTGCCACGGCTTGAACCTGTGCCACGGCTTGAACCTGTGCCACGGCTTGAACCCGTGCCACGGCCTGAGCCCGTGCCACTGCCTGAGCCCGTGCCACGGCCTAAACCTGTGCCACGGCCTGAGCCTGTGCCACGGCCTGAGCCCGTGCCACGGCCTGAACCCGTGCCACGGCCTGAGCCTGTGCCACGGCCTGAGCCTGTGCCTGTGCCACGGCCTGAGCCTGTGCCACGGCCTGAGCCCGTGCCACGGCTTGAACCTGTGCCACGGCGTGAACCTGCGCCCCCGCTTTTGCCGCGTCCCTTATCAGAAGGTGAATTTCGTTGCTCTGCCATTATTCCTGCTCTTTTTCATCCGGTTCTTCGGCGTCGAATGGATTCTCCACCTGCGCCACATCCTCAGTCACATTGTCCTCATCATTCATGGCATCATCTTCGGCCACATCTTCATCCCGCACGGCATCATCTTCGTTCGTTTCTTCTGTTTCTGCTTCATCAGATGTTTCGGTATCGCGTCCAGCGTCAGTCTCCTGATTCTCATTGTCCGATCCAACTTCAATGCCGGTATCCAGGGCGCTGCTTTCATCAGCAGTTGCGTCGAACTGTACGGTAAGCACTGGCACTGCCGCGTTGTCGTCTACCTGCGTCGTGCTGTCGAGAGCCGACGCCTCATCACTGTCCGTTGCCTCGGTGTCGGCGGCAGTGCTTGCGGTCTCCACGGAATTGCCCCGTGACTCGGCCGCTTCGCGGAGGACGTCGGCGAGGCGCTGTGAAGACATCTGCGCCAGCTCGGCAGCCTGTTCGGGATCCATTTCATCGATGGGGTTGCTCACGAGTTCGTCTTCCGTCGAGAGGAGGTCCTTGATCTCGCGCGGTTTCGGAAGGTCGCTGATGCTGCTCAGGCCGAAATGTTTCAGAAACGTCTTCGTTGTGCCGTAGAGCAGGGGGCGGCCCGGACTGTCTTCACGTCCCACGATGGAAATCAGGTTGCGTTCCAGCAGTGATTTGACGACGTGTTCCGCATTGACGCCACGGATTCCTTCAACGGCGGGTTTGCTGATCGGCTGACGGAACGCGATGATCGCGAGAGTCTCGAGTGCGGATTGCGTCAGACGGCGGCGGGAGCGCTCTGCGAACAGCTTGCCAACCCAGGCTCCATATGCCGCGGTTGTTTGAAAGACGAACCCTCCCGCGACCTCCGCGATGCGGAACGCGCGTCCCGTCTCTTCATATTCTCCATTCAGCACGTCGATGGCGCGCTTGACGCGGGTGATGGTGAAACTCTTTTTCCTGCGGCGGCGTCTCCCGGGCGCATCTTCCTTTTCCTCTTTGTCCACGGCACTTTCCGGCGCCATGATATCCTTGATCTGCCGGAAGGTCAGTGGCTCGTCGGATGCAAAAATGAGCGCTTCCAGCGCCGCCCGGAAATCCGGATCGTCCTCGAATACTTCGTCTTCCTCCGCGGAGCCTTCCGCATCGGAGTCTTCGTCCACGTCCGTTGCTTCGTCCGCGTCCGTTGCTTCGTCCACGTCAGTTATTCCCTCGTCGGAGGTAGAGTCCTCATCCGATTCGTCGGACGCGGTCGTTGCCGCGGTGTCGGTAGATTCTTCCGCCTTCGGGGTTTCCTCCGCCTTCGGGGTTTCCTCCGCCTGCGGGGTTTCTTCCGCTTTCGGGGTTTCCTCCGCCTGCGGGGTGTTCTGTTCATCTATGGGTTTATTGCTGTCCTGCATGTTCCTCTGGAGCGGGGGCGCTGCCCTCCGCATCTTCTGTCCTGATAATTTCAAAATCATTGAACTGTCCGTGAAGCTCGACGCGCAGCCGATGGGCGCGTATGAGCTCCAGGAGCGCGATGAAGGTGACGACAACCTGTACCTTCTCTTTCATTTCCTGCATGATCTCGAGGAAATTGTATTTCGGCCGCGCCCCGAAGCGCTGCATCAGCCAGGTACCCTGTTCTTCGATGGACCAGGGGATGGCGCGCACCTCATGCACGGTTTTCTTCGGGATGTTCATCATGGCGTGCTGAAACGCCTTGATGAGCTGGTACATGGTCACATCTTCGAGCGCGTCTTCCTCTTCTTCGACGACGGCTTTTTTTACATCGTATTTGAAAAGGCTGCGGAAATAGCGTTCGCGTTGATCGCGCTCGAGCTGCTGCAGCTGCTCGGCAGATTCCTTGTACCGCTTGTATTCGAGCAGGCGCTGGGTGAGTTCGGCGCGCGGGTCGATCTCGTCTTCCCCTTCCTCTGTGGGGACGCGAGGCAGAAGCATGCGGGCTTTGACCTGCATCAGCGTTGCCGCCATCACGATGAATTCACCCGCGAGCTCGAGGTCGAGCATCTGCATCACGCGGATGTAGGAAAGGAACTCCTGCGTGATATACGCGATGGGGATGTTGTATATGTCGAGCTCATCGCGCCGGATAAAAAACAGAAGAAGGTCGAGGGGACCCTCAAAATCGGGTATTCTGACTTTGAACGTGCCCACACCTAACCCAGCTTCATTGCATCACGTACGGCGGACATCGTTTCCCGGGCCCGGCTGCGTGCACGTGCTTCCCCGTCGACGAGAATTTCCTCGACGCGGGCAGGATGCGCTTCGAGCGCAGCGCGCTTTTCCCGGTGCGGAGCGAGGAAGGCGTCGATCTGCGCCGCACAGCGTTTCTTGCAGTCCACGCAGCCGAGTTCACCGGAGGTGCAGCCTGCATGAATCTCCGTGGTTTCGGCGGGATTGAATTTCTCATGGTACGTATAGATCAGGCACACTTCGGGACGCCCGGGATCGTTGCGGCGCACTTTCTGCACGTCCGTCGGCGCCTTGCGCAGCTTCTGCCAGACGGCATCAGGGTCGTCGGAAAGAAGGATCGTATTGTTCATGGACTTGGACATTTTTTTGTCCTTGCCATCGAGCCCCGGCAGACGTGCAAACTTCGTGAGCTTCGGCTGCGGTTCGGGGAATACTTCGCCCCAGGCTGCGTTGAAGCGCCGGGCGATCTCTCGTGTGATTTCCACATGCGAAAGCTGATCTTCACCGACAGGAACCAGGTCTCCGCGGTAGAGCAGGATATCGGCCGCCTGGAGAACGGGATACCCGAGGTGCCCGTACACGATGTTTTCGATGTCGAGATCCCGCACCTGTTCCTTGATGCTGGGATTGCGCTCGAGCCTGTTTTTCGTGATCAGCATGGAAAAAATCAGGTGCAGCTCGGTGTGTTCCTTGATCTGGGACTGCCTGAAGACCGGGCTTTTCTCAGGGTCGATTCCCCCTGCCAGCCAGTCGATCACCATGTCGATCGTGTTCTGATACAGATGCGTGGTATCGAGATTCGTGGTCAGCGCATGGTAATCAGCCACGAGGTGATAGTTGTTGTATTCATCCTGAAGGGCGACCCAGTTTTCGAGCGCGCCGGTCCAGTGTCCGAGATGCAGCTTGCCAGTGGGACGCATGCCGCTGAGGATGGTTTTCTTTGCGGTGTCAGTCATGGGAATGTGTTTGTGAGAGAAAGATACATTCCCACTAAGATATGAAAGCGCGGGGTAGAGATGAAACAGGGGGAGCGACGAGGTCAGCGCATGAAGAGATAGGGCTTCCACAGTTCGTCAACGCGTGCCACGGAGTGACGGATGAAGGAGACGTGCGACGGGCGGCGGGGTACACTGAGCAGGGTGAAGCCTGCGCGTTCCGGCGTGCGGCTTCCCTTCTTATTGTTGCAGGCCAGGCAGGCGGTCACGAGATTTTCCCAGCTGTCTTTGCCTCCGCGGGCACGCGGAATGATATGGTCCACCGTCAGTTGCGTACCAGTTCGGCCGCAGTACTGGCAGCGGTGTCCGTCGCGACGAATAATATTTTTCCGCGAGAGCATGATGCCCTTGTACGGGACGCGCTTGTAACTGTTGAGACGGATAACGCTGGGGAAGGGGTAGGCACAGCTTACGCTGCGGATTTTCCGGTCGGCTTTTTCCACCACGATCTGAGCTTTTTCCAGGAAAAGCAGGATGACGGCTTTCTGCACGGAGCAGACGGTGAGCGGTTCGTAACTCTGGTTGAGGACCAGGACGCGGCCGCTGATGGCAGGTTTCTTCTTGTCGCTTAATTCGAAGACGACCTCCGGATGGTCAATAATACCGCATAATACCGCCTGCCCGGATGAAAGGCAATGCCTGCATTCGTCCCGGATGTATGGGGAGCGTCAGTCGGCACGGCGGAAGAGGAAACGGCGCAGGCTCTGCAATTCGCTTCGCAGGAAGAATCCGCTCAGGAAGATCACGGCCGTGAAGGTGAGGAAAATGACGATGCGCCAGAGGGCGAAGGAAATCTGCGCGGGTGGAGGGACCAGGTACCAGAGGCAGGCACCCGCGGTGAGGGCGACCGCTATACGAAGCAGGCGTCCGTACTCCCAGCGCACGGGGAAGATGCGCCGCACGGCAGCGGCGTAAACGCCGGAGATGGTGGCGTAGGCGGCGAATGTCGCCACGGCGCCGCCGTACATGCCCCAGACCGGAATGAGCAGCAGATTGGTGATGATGTTGACCACCGCGCCTGCGGTAGTGGCGTAAAGGATGATGCGTGTGCGTTTCTCAATGTACAACCCGGCATTCAGAATTTGCGCCACGCCTGCCCAGAGGTAGCTGAAGAGAATAATGGGGACGATGCCGAGTCCACCGAGATAGCTTTCCTTGATCAGATTGCGATCGAGCAGAGGGATGGAAATGCGCACGATATCGCCGATGAACAGTGTGAGCAGCAGTACGATGGCGGAGGAGAGGAGAACGAAGTATGTAAGGACGCGTGCGAAGAAGCGGCGCGTCTCGTCACTGTTTGTCATCTGCAGGTACAGGGGTTGCCAGGCATATCGGAAGACCGTGACGACGAGCATCATGAAAATGCCCAGCTTGTAGTTCATGCTGTACACGCCTGCAGTCGCCGCATCCGTGAGTTTCAGCATCAACGGTTTGTCTATCACTTCGACAAGCATGATGGCGACGGCCCCGGGCATGGTGGGGAGGCCGTAGTGCAGGAGCTCGCGCAACAGTCCTTTTTCGGTATTACGTCCCGAATGACTGATGAACACCGGCAGCAGCAGCACCGTCGTGCTGAAGGAAGCGATGGCACCGGAGACAAAAATCCAGACGATGGACCAGTGCAGGAAATAGATGAAAAGGACGTTGAGGCCGACATTGATGACAATGGATGTAATGCGCACGAAGGCGAACATGCGTGCACGCTGCTCCATGCGAAGGGCAGCGAGGGGTATGACGTTCACGGCATCGAGGACGATCATTGCGAGAGAGAGAGGAATGATCGGACTGTTGGCGGGAGAAATTTCGAGAAACACGCGGGCCGGCTGTTGGAACAGCAGTACCACTGCCGATACGAGCAGGGACGCCACGGCGATGAAACGCATACTGCTGGTGAAAATGCGGTTGCGGGCGGCATCGTCCTTTCCTGCGATGAAACGCATGTATGCCGGTTCGAGTCCGAACGTACATGCGGCATTGAGAAAGGCGATGGCGGAATACACGGTGACGACGATGCCATAGTCTCCCTGCGGGAGAGTATGACTGTAGAAGGGGACGAGCAGAAAGGTGATAAAGCGTCCGAGAACATTGCTGACGCCGTACACCGCGGAGTCCGAGGTGAGCCGTTTGAACTGTGCTTTCACGACCGCAATGTACGGAGATTGGCAGAAAGGGAGAAAGACGGATTCTGTACTTCCTCCTTTTCCGCTTTCTCACTACATTACGGCATGTATCACCATCGCTGACGCAGCGCATGAACATTCTCATCACCGGCGGTGCCGGTTTCATCGGATCCAGTATTGCAGATGCTTACCGCGAGCGCGGGCATGACATCGTCATCGTCGATGACCTGTCGACCGGCGTTCTGGAGAACGTCCCCAAAGGCGCGGCGTTTTACCAGATGGACATTCGCGATGAAGGACTCGCCGATGTTGTCGCCGAGCATAATATCGACGTGATCAATCACCATGCCGCGCAGATCGATGTGCGCCGTTCGGTGGAGGACCCGCGGTACGATCTTTCGGTGAATGTTCTTGGATCCCTCAATGTGATCGAGGCAGGGCTGCGCAACGATGTCAAGCGTGTGATCTTCGCCAGTTCCGGTGGCGCCGGATACGGAGAGCAGGAGTATTTTCCCGCCGACGAGGCGCATCCCATCGCGCCGTGCTCCCCGTATGGCATCACCAAGGTGACGGTCGAACGCTACCTGCACTATTTTCATCTGGTGCGCGGGCTGACATACACCGTATTCCGGTACACGAACGTGTACGGTCCGCGGCAGAACCCTCATGGTGAGGCAGGTGTGGTCGCGATTTTCTGCGACAAGCTGCTTGAGGGTGACAACCCCGTCATCAACGGTGAAGGATTGCAGACCCGCGATTATGTGTACGTCAACGATGTCGTCCGCGCCAACGTGATGGCGCTCGACATGGAAGGTTCCGACACCTTCAATGTCAGCACCAATGTGGAAACCACCGTGAACACGATATTCCGCGTCCTCAATGAAGGCCTCGGTTCTCCCGCATCGGAGAAACATGGTCCCGCCAAGTCCGGCGAACAGCTGCGAAGCGTATGCTCTTACGACAAGATCAAGCAGTCCTTCGGCTGGGAACCCACCGTTCCCATCGAGGAAGGATTGCGCAATACGCTCGCCTGGTTCCGCGAACGGCACGGCGAGGAATGATACGTTGCCGTGTGTCGCGGGCGATCTGCCATGAACAGCTTCCGCGCGCATCACGGCTCCCGACCGCCACTGCATCGGCTCCCGCTGCTGCGACCACCGCTGCTGCGACCACCGCTTCATCGGCTCCATCCACGAGCAGATACCACTGTCTCAGTTTTGTCTGGATGGCGCATTGAATTCGCCAAAATGCGCCGTTTTCCGGTTTTTTTGATATCCATCACCACAGGCGTGCCCCGCTTCTTCGCATAGTGAATCATTCTCACTGGACGTGAATATATTTCACTCCGTGAAGGCGAAAATCCGGCACCGCAACCCATTTTGTGGACTTTTTCACGTACTTTCTTGGCATGATTTGTGCGCAAGAGGTAGTGATACCGCCAACCTGGCCCTCTTACACTTCAAACAGTGCACTTTTGCTCAACACTTCGGAAACAGTCAAAGATCTCGAGACACTGGAAGGGCGCAGGCTTCTGCATGATTTTTTTCATGACAGGAGAGTAAAAAATGCGTTTGAGCTGAAGACGCTGCTGGAGTGTTGGCGGCTTGCCCGGAAAGGGACAGAACTGCAGTTTCGTGATGGCCGGCGCGTACGGTTTGAAACGGATCTCGGCGTGCGTCTCGGAACGCGCGTTTTCCTCGAAGAAATCGTTGGCACGTACTACTACAACACTGTGCAGGGCATGGTGTACGCAGGTGCCACGGTCGTCCTCATCACGGCGGCGCTTTATCTCGGTGGATATTCCATCTGGTTCGCGCTGGCAGGTCTTGGCCTGGAAGCACTGCTTCTGCTTCTGCTTGCCGTGGTGACGGCATTTTCCGCTGTCGATGACGGTGCGGCGAAACAGGGCGGACATCTGCCCGGAGAGAACCCGCTTGCAGGCCTCCATACACCGATCAACGAGATGACCAACGCGGTATCGGATCTGTTCCGGTTGATTTCACAGACGGATATCAGGCAGGATGTTCTGCTGACGCGTTTGACAGAGAACATCGGCAAGCAGAATGCAGAGAATACACGCAAGATCGTCGAGAAGTTCGAACAGAGCGGGCTGCAGCTGCGCGAGGCACTGGAAGCATCGCGCAGGCAGTTCGAGGAACTGCAAAGGCAGCAGGAGGAACAGAACAGGTTGACAGCCCAGCTTCTCGAAGCGATTCGCCAGCAGAAGGATGTCTCATGAGACGTCCGGCCAACGAGCGGCACCTGGAAAGTCCGGAGGCTTGAAGCGTTATGCGCAGGCGCCGGCAGCTGCACATTTTTTTCATTCTCTACCTTACGGCCGTTATCGGTTTCATTGTTATTTCGAAAGACCGTGAGCATCGTGATGAACGTATGACCAAACACAATGAACATATCATTCGCACCTTCCTTCCGGAAGTGCCGCTTTCCCTGGCGAGCGACACCGTGCGGTGGTATGTCAGTGCTGATTCCAGCGGCATCGTCAGTGGAGAAATTCCGCTGATGCGACGCAAGGTGTTCGTGCATGATATTCAGGCAGAGGATGATATCGCTGTGCGCCTGCACAGTGTGATCCGTGACGGCGTGTTCACTTCACCTGATATTGTGGGTGTCGGCGGCCGCACGGCATTCGGCAATATTCATGAACATACGGTGTATTTCCCTGTCACGGCGGCATTTCCGCGTACCGGGCGGTATCATATCAACCTGCTCGCCAGCGCACGGCGTGTGCGGGAGATTGCGAACGGGGTTTTCGATTATCACGGCATACGTTTCGACAGTACTCTTGTCAGCCGTGAGACCATCGCCAGCCTGGAACGGAATGGCGTGACACTGACGGTTGATGTGATCGACACCTCTGTTGCCACGCCGCGGACGGTGGAAGCGCTGTCGATCGAAGCAGAGCGCAGCAGCATCAGTTCGGCCATCGGCTTTGAAGAGATGAATGTCATTCGAGGAAATCTCGGATGGTCGTCTCCCGGCCTGCGTATCGTGCGCGGCGGTGGGACGCTCGAGGATATCTCGAAGAATCAGCGCAGCCTCGTGTATCGATGGACCGGCAGCGTGGCGCCGTATCCCGACACCGTGGTGGTCGAAGCGTCACTGCAGCGGGGAGCAGGAGGAAAGGACATCGCGCGCTGCAGTTTTGCGGTTTCGGGCATCGAGCCCTATCTGCGTCAGTCCCCGCCCGCGCAGCTGTATGCCGGTGAGGATTTGCAGCTGGACATTGGTATTGCAGGGCTTGAGCAGGACGAGCTTTACAGCTGGTCGCTGTATGAGGCCGTCGGGCAGGATGATCTCCTGCTCAAATCGGAAGGCCGCGGTTCGCGCGTGCAGTACCGTATCCCGAACTCCTACGCCGGGAAACAGCTTGTGGTCGAAGCCCGTTACAGGGGACGTCCCTACACCTTCATATCCTCGCAGACCTACGCCGCAGGCCGTTCCCGTTTTGTGCTTCCCGTGCTGAATCCCCCGACACAGATTCAGCTCAATTTCCCCAAAAAAGCTCCGGTCACCGGAAATTTCAGCTTCAGCGCTTCCCGCTATATCGATCCGCGATTCCGCGGCGAACAGCCAATTGACCGGCTGGCGGACGTGCGTGTGGACATCTACGATGAGGAAAACAACCTCATTCGGACAGACGTCTCCATGATCAGGAAAGGGGAGTTTACGTTCGTGATCCAGGACAAGAACGAAATTCGCGCTTCCGGCGAACGCGTTATTGTTCACGTGTATGCGGAAGACGCCTCCGCGCAGGCAATCCTGGAGTTGTACCGATGAAGATTATGGTAAAAGAGATGCCTGCCGGATTTGCATTGAATAGGCACTTTGTGCGAAGTTGTTATGATCTGCAAGCAAGATTCAGCGACCGCTCTTGCGCCTTTCCAAAGATCATCACGTCCCTCTTCTGCTTGATTAGCGATACGACGCCAATTGAAACTACGTACGATATTCAAATTAACTGTGTCCCGCCTCGTGCGGAGACCGCTCATCCTATGTCTTGTTAGGAGGTTATCCTTATGAAGAGTAGTGGATTCATTCGCCACCTCACGTTCGGTATGCTGTTGTTTGCCGTACTTCTCGCTTTCGCAGCGCCCGTCCTGGCGCAGCACGGCGATTCCGACATGAAGACGCTCGATGAAATCAAGCGCGAATTGCGCGACGAAGGCCGCGGACGCGACCTCAGCCAGCTCACGCATCAGGAGCTTGGAATGATCAAGCCTTCCCCCGGTGGAATGCTTAGCAACCTGTTCAGCACCGAGTACGTGTTCAAAATCGGAAACTCGACGTTCATCGTGAACATGTTGGCGATTTTCCTCATTATTCTGATCGCGTTCACCGTGGTCGTGTTTTTCTTCACGCCAATCGGTCTTTTTCTCTTCCGTGGCAGCCTCCATGCATTTGCCGGTGCTATTCTCAAGGCAACCGGCATTTCCAACAAGTTCGGTGAGCACCTGATGAAAGAGCCGAAGAAGTGGCTGCAGAAAGAGAAGAGTGTGCGCCAGGCGTTCGCGCTGTACATGCACAACGAATTCATCCCCGAGTATAAAAATAACATCACCGCCATCGCCTTTATCGGTACGGCCTTCCTGATCCTCAACATCGGTCTTCGCGGTGTGAAGTTCATGGTCGCGCATCAGCCTGACCTGATCGTCATCGCGATCATTGTTGAGATCACCGTGCTTCTCCTCCTCGGACTCACCACCTGGTACGAGAAAGAGGAAGAAGAAGAGCCCGGCGCAGGCGCAGGAATGCCCGGCAAGCAGCTTTCCGTTTCCGAGGTGCAGCGCCGTCTCGACGCACTCAAGGAAGAGCTCGAAGCTTCCGTGCGCGCCGAATCCGGCATGCGTCCATAAGCAGTTCACGGATGAAGCCAATCAGTTAAAGGAGGAGTATCCATTATGGCACAATCTGCCGACCATTATAAAAAATATCAGGTCTACTTCTTCCTGTATCTGGCTGTTATCTGCGAGCTGCTGATCATCATCGTCGAACGCGATGATGCCGAGGCGGACCTGCTGATGCAGCAGAGATTGCTGGAAGAAAAAAACCGAAAAATCATTCTTGAGCTGCTCAAGAACATGCCCGCCGTTGCCGCAGCCGGTGACAACCAGCTGAAGGTCGGTGAAGAACGCAAATTCACCATCAACGTCAAGGGTCTGGGCGAGCAGGATGAGGTGACCACGCCGCCGGAAGTCAAGGTCTTCAAGGACGGTACGGAGATTTCATCCCTGCGTTACCCCGAGCAGATTCAGGATTCAATCGTACACGGCGCCACGGGCGAGCGGCTCTACCGCTTTACCTGGCAGGCCGACAACGGCCCCGGAACGTATGAACTCTGGGTGCAGGCGGGCACCAACCGTGTGTCCCTCACGCCCGACATCGAAGAAGGTGCCGCGAAGATCAAGGTGGGAACGCTCGAGTTCTCGCGCAAGGAAATTCGCAACGCGCTCGACTCTGATCCCGATCTGATGGGAACCCCGGTCGAGCACTTCATCGAGCAGTCCGAAAACCTCAATCCCGACAAATTCGTCGTGGAGGTCGTTTCCGAGGAATACGATCAGCTGCAGATTCAGGCAGATCCGATCGTCACTGCCGTCGGTTTCCCGACGTACAACGAAATCAAGGTGCGCGGTACGACCGTGGACAAGATTTCGAATATGAACATCATCGGTGGCGGTATCGCGCTGCGTCCGGACAACAACCGGAACCCGTACTACAGTCCCGATCCCGAGCGCGGCAAGTGGGTGTGGTCGAATACCTACAACGAGCCCGGTGTGAAGACGGTGACCGTCGATGCGCGTGACAGCCGCGCGGCCGGACCGAAGAGCGTTTCGCGGCCGATCAACTTCGATGTCGAAGTCAAGCAGCCATATCTCGCGCGCCGCAAACCTTCCGGCGCCTTCGCCGGTGAGATTTTTGAGATGTATCTCAACGTTGCCGGTCTTGAGGATGTCGGTTCGTACCGCTGGACGGTTGAAATCGACGGCAGCGAAGTGGACAAGGGTTCCGGAAACGTACTCAAGTACAAAGTGCCCCTTGATGCACTTGGCGGTACGATGACGGTCAAATCCACGTACAGGGGCCGCACGTACCAGGTGCTGCCTGACTCGGCTGCACAGGCCATGACCCCGTCTGAATTCATCTTTAATATTACTTCTCCTGTCGATCGCATAGGTGCACAATCCTTTGCTAACGGTGGCGAGTATCCGATTAACAATGTGTTCCAGTTTGTCGCTGCACGCTGTGGCCGCTGTATTGCCGAGAATATTCAGAATATCGACCGGTCCTCCATCCGTATCGAGGTTGAATCCGAGGATGGACAGGATCTTCTCGATGACTGGGATGTCATTCCCCGGACCAACCCGAACAACGGTGCGGATCAGGGAAGCCTGGTGAAATTCTGGCTGCGCGGAAAAGTAAACCGTGATGGAACCGAAGCAACGATCAGCATCCGTTTCGGTGCTGTCAACGAACGGGTCAACGTCCTGCTTTATCAGGAATAACCGGTCGTCGCCCCAGGGCAACTATCGCGAAGTGGAACAAACAAATTCGACAATAGAGGTAAGTTCATGAGCAAACAATTCTTTTTACGTGCCTTTCTCATGGTGGCACTCGTTGCAGGCTTCATGCCGCAGCTCTTTGCTCAGACCGACCGCGAAGTCAAAAACAAGCAGACGGATCTGAAAACGGAGTACAACGACGCCCAGGAGAAAAACCAGATCATCAAGTCGGCCGCCGAGGACAAGCCGCGCGCCACGACAGGGCGCCGTCGCAGTTCCGCCACTACCGGGTATGACTATACCCAGGTCAAGGGCTATCAGCTGCGGCAGTTCTACGAGCGCATCGACAAGGTGTTCACCCGCGCCGCGGATCTTGGCATGTTCGAGGAAGAGTACCACGAAGACGGTACCTTCCCGGTTCCCGGTCGCAAGGGGAATGGCAGCTCGCAGATGCGCAAGGTTGAAGTGTATTATGTCGAGGCCACCCCGGACGAGCAGGAACTCTACGACATCGATCCCTACCAGGTGATCGAGGTCTATGTCGAGAAGCTTGAAACCCTTCCTCCCGAGGATATGGGTGGCGGCCAGGAAGAGTCCGGTCTCGGTATCGGTTTCGGTGCATCGAGCAGTGAGCCGATTGCCAAGGGCTTTTCCCTCGCAGGCAGCGACCTTCTGAGCGTGCTCAACATGGTCGACGAAAATCTGTATGATGACATTCTCGCCAAGCGCGCGACGTCCAACTCGATCCCGCTCCCCGAGCGTGGCGACTGGATGCCCGGCAAGGTGGGACCGTTCATCGTCATGACACAGAAAGAACTGGAAACGACGACCAGCCGTTTCCGTGATTTCTGGAACGAACGGGACACGCTCGCCAGCGCAGTCGTCATCCCGCAGTTTGACGCTGCCGGGCCGCTGTACACTGGAAGCATTCCCGTGTTCTACCCTGAATACCAGCGCATCCCGGTGCGGAATACTGACCGTGATCGTCCCCTGAAAATCACACGCGTTGAATTCGTTGGTGACAATGCCGAGCAGTTCGCCATCAAGACGAAGTTCCCGAAAATGCTTGACCCGCGTGGCGGTGAAAACGACAAGGTGAACATCGAGTTCGAATACCTTGGCGATTCTCCCTACGAGGTGCGTACGATGCTGTACATCGAAGCGAAGGAATCGAGCATGGAGCAGACCGTCGAACTGATTGCGAACCCGGGTATCTATCCCGCGGACTTTGCCATCATCGATGCGTCACTCGACCGAGTTGAACTGCGCTCACCGAGCCGTTCCGGCTTCGCACCGGACTGGAAGCTGAGCTACAACATGGGCAACGACGAAATCGGTCTGCCACGCTGGACATCGGGCATTTCTTCCCTCGGCATCGGCTATAAAAACCAGATGAGCGTGGGTATCGTGCTTCCGATGAACATGACGGCACCTGACCTTCCGTCGCCGCTTGCCTATAAGAAGGACCTGCTTTCCGCCAACGGTGGTTACAACGTGGCATTTGATTTCACGTTTGGTTTCCCCTTCTCCCTCGGCGGTAATCTGACCGTTGTGAACGATTTTGACGGACAGGAAGCGTACGACCACCTGAAAGTGCTCAATATGACCCCGGTGGAAGGCGAAGCGGATTACAACAATGATTTCTTCCACATCTCCACGATTGCGCAGGTGTACTATCCGATCATGTTCAAAGACAACGTGCATAATCCCAACCTCGCGTTCCGTCTGAACATCGGTGGTAGCTTCATGCAGATCAAGCGTGACCATCTCGTGACCGCCGTCGGTGAGAAGCTGGGTCATGAGTTCAAGGCCGAGGATATCGGCAGCATGTTCACGCTCGAGAAGGAGAAGGACCTGATTGATATCTACGTACGCATGTCCTTCATCAATCTCCGTGCGAAGAACCGTTACGGTATGGGCATCCAGTATTTCGCCGGTCGCATGATGGCTGACGCCTTCCTTGAGCTGACCGACTGGCTGCGCGTCGAAGCGAAGTATTCCTTCCTTCTCCGCGACCAGGAAATCTGGGAGACCGAAAGCAATTACTTCCTGATCACCCCGAGACTTCGCATCGGGCTTCCTTCCATCTTTAATTGACGGGAGGCAGTATCATGAAGAAATACAATGTTACAAGCACGGATAAATTCAGCATGCAGATGAAAAACCGACTTCTCACGATTCTCGCCGCCCTCCTTCTCGTGGTGTTTGTAGCGCCGCAGGCGCTGCAGGCCCAGAGTGCGGATGACGCGCTGACGAACGTCGAACAGATCATGCGATACATGAAGAGCGCGAATTACTCGGAGGAAGACCTCCTGGGCCGCATGGCCTGGGGTGACCAGCTCATCAATGACATGGTCAACTTCCGCGCCTCCGAGGATGATCGTCAGAATTATCTGCGACTGCTCGATATCGCCATCGATCATTACAAGGACGAAAATGACAGGCTGCGCGTGCTTCTGCGTGCACTCACGACGCTGGATCCGCTGGTAGACAAGTACTTCCCCCAGTGGATAATCCAGGACGAGCCCATGATTCTCGAAGTCATGCGCAAAGTGCGTGACAATCGCGACGATCTGCTTGATGCGGAAGCCGTGGATGTCGCAGAGCGCGTACTGATGGGCAAAGCCCGCATGCGTGTCATCCAGAGCCCCAAAGACGATCAGAACCTGATCGCCATCATTATTGAGAAAGCGCGTCCCCACGATCCTGATAACCTGTCCGCCGGATTCAGTCCCAACAAGGACAACAGTGATTTCGACGATTACCGTATCGTTGGCCGCCGCAATCTTCGTGAAATCCTCACGCCCGACCTGTATGAAGCCGTGGTTGATCGCCAGCAGTATGCCAGTCTCGATGAGACCGGCGCACTCAAGCCGCAGCCGTACGTTGCCGAAGCCACCATCAGTGTGCCTTTCGGCGGCGGCTTCATGTGGACGCTCGACTCACCGGAGCGCGCACCTGATGGTGTCGCCCTGCAGCCCTCGCGCATCCGCGCCGGCTTTGAACTGAAGATCGGAAACGACTGGGTGAACCTGCCGTTCCTCTACGGCGCACAGTGGAACACGCTGTTCGTCTACGAGCCCTCGACAACCGAGCGCATCAAGATCGGTCCTTCGATCCCCTTCACCTGGGGTGACAAGAGCATCCAGGACAATTTCCCCATCTTCAAGCCCCGTACCATCAATGGTACATGGGGTGCATCGGGTGAGTACTACAAGCAGCTCTCCAACATCTCCGGAGCACCGGGTTCGGATGCTGACGGTCTTGGCGCCGCCGCATTCGTCAGCTTCGGTCTCAACAAGCTGGGCAGCAAGAAAATCACGACGCCGGATGGAACCATCATCAATGGCGACGAGATTGAAAAACCCAGTCCCGAGAATCCGGAATCCGAGGAATTCTTCAAGCAGCGATTCTACTACATCGCCTCTTCCGCCAACCTGTTCTACTGGCGGGATCTCGGATTCATGCTCAAGGGACTGCGCCTGCATGCCGGTCTCGGCTACCTCAAGGTTGTCGAAGCCGCACGCAAGAATCAGTGGGAAGATGCCATTCCTCCGGGTGTGAACGCCTACGACTTCGTAGACAGCGTCAAGACCGTTGCTGATCACAGCACACTCGATCTCTGGGCACGCCTTTCCTACGATCACTTTGGAAAGACCACCTATGGTGTCGCCGTGCAGTATTTCAATGGCGGCCTGATGGGTGAAGTCTACCTGAACATCTTCAGCTGGATGCGTGCAGAGGTCAAGTACTCGCGCCTCATCCGCGATGCCGAGAAATGGGAACATGATGAAATGATCGTTCCCGGACTTCGCTTCGGATTTGCATTCTAGCGCGTACGCGCGTGCATTCATAACGGATACTGTGCAGGCGATGGGCGTACCATCGCCTGCACATGTTTTCCACGCATCAGCGGCTCCGACATCAGTGTTTCCCAGTGAGCTCTCAGTCAGCCTCAGGTGTTCAGCAAATCTATGCAACGCTACTTTCTCATCATTCCTTTCCTCCTTCTGCTAGCACTGACGTTCAACGGTGAGGCGCGCATGACGCCTGCACCGGTATCGGCCTGTCCCACCTTTACGCAGGACGTAACAGGACCGGACAGCCTGCGGAAGCCGACCATCATTTCCGCCCGCAGCAAGCATCCGGAATCCGTCACGGTATCCATTCGCGCCGTCGATATCAGCCGGTATCCCGAGGTCAGCGTCATTCTTGATGCGCGAGACTCGACGGGGAATCACTTTGCGAAGCTGAAGAAAGAAGACATGGTGATCTATCAGGATGGCTCACCTGTCGAAATCGAAGCACTCGACAAGATTTCCGCATCCAACAGTTTCCCCGTCGACATCGCATTCATTATCGATCAGACCGGGAGCATGGAGCAGGAAGTCTACGAAGTGAAGAGCAATATCATTGAATTCACACAGCGCCTGGCATCACGTGGCGTCGATTACCGTCTCGCCCTGATCACGTTCAGCGACAGAATTGAGCGGTACAAGGACTTCACCGAGGATGTGAAAACGTTCATCAGCTGGATCGATGGATTGAAAATCGGCGGCGGGGGCGACGATAATGAGAACGCTCTGGAAGGTTTATTCGAAGCGAGCAGCTTTAAATTCCGGCAAAGTGCGCAGCGTATTTTCATCCTCATTACGGACGCTATGTTCCATCAGAGAGGGGACCGCGGGGATGGGAAGACGGAATTCAACACGCAGAGCATGAAAGAATTCCTGCTCAAACAGAATATCAAGCTTTTCGCCATCACGCCACCCGACATCCCGGAATATGTGGAGCTGACGGAAAGTACGCGCGGCAAAAGGTTCAACATCATCGAAGATTTCAGTTCCATTCTCGACGAGTTCAGTGAGTCCCTGACGAACCTGTATGCGATACGCTATCGCATTCCGCAGGAGATTCCTCCCGAGAAGATGAAGCTGGAAATCCGCAACGCGGCGGATGAAATCGTCCTTGAGGAAGAAGTCACCGTCCTCGACGTGGATAAGAAATTCGTCCTCGAGAATATCCTGTTCGATTTCAACCGCGCGACCTTCGACATGACCTATGTGGAGGAGTTGAAGAACATCCTCGCTATGCTGCGCAAGTATGAAAACATTCACATCGAGATTCGCGGACATACCGATTACATCGGCAGTGACGAGTATAACATTGCACTTTCGGACGCCCGGGCGCGCGCGGTAAAACAATATCTCGTAGACAGGGGTGTCGATGCATCGCGGATTACGACACGCGGCATGGGAAAATCACAACCCATTGCACCGAATGATACCGAGCTCGGACGCAGGCTTAATCGCAGGACGGAAGTGATTATCACCCGGAAATGACCTCCTGCGGTACTATTCGCCCATGATTTTCACGATAAGGCGTTTCCGCCGCATCCCGTCGAATTCCGCATAGTAAATCTGCTGCCAGGGCCCGAAGTCGAGCGCAGCATCAGTGACAGGGACGATGACCTGGTGATGCACGATCAGGTTCTTAAGATGCGCATCGCCGTTCGTTTCCCCGGTGCGATGGTGCCGGTAACCGTCCTTATACGGTGCAAGTCCTTCGAGCCAGTCGTCAATGTCCTGCAGCAGCCCCGATTCAGCGTCATTGACCCAGACGCCAGCTGTGATATGCATGGCGGAGACGAGTATCATGCCTTCGCGAATTCCGCTTTTGGCAAGGATTTCCTCGACGTCGCGTGTGATGTTGATGTACTCCCGCTTTGTGCGGGTATTGAACCAGAGATATTCAGTGTGAAACTTCACTTCCCGCTCCAGAATCATGAGTGATACACGGAACGCACATGATAATCGCAGTCGCGGTGAATCGCAACCGCCGGTAAAACTCGAGGGCACGCTCGACAGGGTGACCTGGTCTGCGGCTGACAGCGCTTTCGTCGTTTTGCGGGTGCGGGTTGAGAACGAGCTCTTTCCCATCGTCGCCGTCGGTGAAATGCTATCCCCGGCACCGGGGGACAGGTATGTCCTGATCGGCCGCTGGGATGAGCATCCCCGATACGGGAAACAGTTCAAGTTCACTTCCTACGATGTGCAGATGCCGGTTACAGAAGACGGTATCATTCGTTTTCTTTCTTCCGGCCTCCTCAAGGGGATAGGGATAAGCACCGCAGGAAAAATCGTTGACCGTTTCGGCATGAACACTATTGAAGTGATGAATACCGATATTGGCCGGTTGCGGGAGATCGATGGGATAGGTGAGAAAAAGCTGGAAACGATTCAGAAATCGTGGGACGAGCAGCGCGGGGTGCAGCAGGTAATGCTCTTTCTCAGACAGCATGATATCAGCACCTCGTGGGCGGTACGGATTTTCCATACATGGAAAACAGAGGCCGTCGCGATAATGCGGGAAAATCCTTACAGGCTGGTTGAGGATGTCGAGGGCATCGGATTTACCGTGGCCGACAGCATCGCCCGGTCTATGGGAGTGGAGAGCGCAGATGAGCGCCGGGTGGAGGCCGGACTGAGCTGGGTGCTTCATGAAGCGGCGAACAGAGATGGACACTGTGCCATTCCCTACGAGCAATTCCTCCATCACGCTGCTACTGTGCTTGAAGTCGACGAAACCACCGTCTCCGCAGCATTGTCGGAGTGCAGGGAGAAAGGGAGCATACTCGAGGAAGAGGGACTGCTTTTTCTGCCGGCACTTTTTGCCGCGGAAGTACAGATTGCCGAAGCCATCGCACATGCATTTTCCGAGCAGTGGAACGGGCTCGATCATCTCGCCCTCGACGAATCCCTCACCGAAGTCGAAGAGGATCGTGCACTGCGTTTCAATGCCCAGCAGGTCGATGCCATCCACCGCTGCCTCGCGGGTCCCTTATGCATCCTCACCGGTGGTCCCGGCACGGGAAAGACAACGACGTTGATTGGCATCCTGCATGTTGCCCGGAGGCTGAAGTGGCGTGCGGCCATCTGCGCTCCCACGGGACGCGCAGCAAAAAGAATTACAGAAATAACAGGCTGCGAAGCCAAGACCATACACCGCATGCTCGAGTTCGATCCCGTGACCGGTGGTTTTCAGCGTGACGAAACCACGCCCATCGAGGCTGATATTCTCGTCGTGGACGAAGTTTCCATGGTGGATGTGGGACTGATGGCGGCCCTGCTGCGTGCTCGTCCCCCGGGCTGTCGTATCGTACTCGTCGGCGATGCGGACCAGCTGCCGTCTGTCGGACCGGGCGCGGTGCTGCGCGATATGCTCGGCTGCGGAGAAATCGACTCCGTGACTCTGAAACTCATCTTTCGCCAGGAAGAGAAGAGCAGTATTGTAAGCAACGCACACCGTGTGCGTGAAGGCTTCATGCCCACCTTCGACAGCAAGCTGCTCGAGGGAGGGGAGACGTTTTTCCGCGAGGTGAGCACCGGGGAAAATATTGCCCAGCTTATCCGTGATCTCATCATCGATCGGCTGCCCACCGCTGTGGATTGCGATCTTCGCAGGGACGTGCAGGTGCTTTCGCCCATGTACAATACGCCGGCTGGCGTCACGCATCTCAATCACGTGTTGCAGCAGGCGATCAATGGCGGGGGACGCGTGGTATATCATCACGGCGACAGGACATTTCGCGCCGGCGACAAGGTCATGCAGATTCGCAATGACTACCAGAAAGACGTGTACAACGGGGATATCGGGTATGTCCGCACATTCGATGAAGAAGAAAACCGCCTCATCGTGGAATTCGACGGGAGGGATGTCGATTACACCGCCGATGAAACCCAGCAGCTGGTGCTTGCCTATGCCATCACCATCCACAAAAGCCAGGGAAGCGAATATCCGATCGTCATCCTTCCCATGGTGATGCAGCATCGCATTATGCTGCGGCGAACCCTGCTGTATACCGCCATGACACGTGCGCGAGACATGCTCATCATGCTCGGGCACCGATCCGCGGTTGCCACTGCGGTGCAATCTCCGCTCGAAAAGCCACGACACGGACGCCTTCGCGACAGACTGAAGGAAGTGCTCCGTTAGTCATCGCGCTTCTGCTCAGGTCGTCATCGGCTTGCCGTGGACAGACTTCGTTATAGGTAGTCTCCGCGCTTTTTTTTACATTAGATGGTCCCTCGCAGAGCAAGAATGCCAGGCGCAGAATTTGATGTACAAATTCCCCACGCCCAATATTCCCATGATTCGAAAAAAACGTTCGATAAGCCTCGATAACCTCAATCTCTCCAACCCGCAACGGGCTGCTGTGAGCCGTGTGCTTACCGCGCAGAAGAACAAGTACAAGAAACTTCTGCACGAAACGCATGAACGGCTGCACATTATCGCGGACATGACCACCAGTCTGGAATTCTGGTACAATGTCAATGGCAGTTACGAGTTCGTGAGTCCTGCAAGTGAACATATCCTCGGGTTTACACCCGCGGATTTCATGAACGGTGTGGCGCATCTCGAGAATCTGGTCCACGACGACAGTCTCGAGCAGTTTCGCGCAGACCGGAGTCGTGCGCTGAACGGGGAAGCGGATGATGGCGTCGAGTATAAACTGCATACCAGGGAAGGAGACACACGTTGGGTGCAGGCTTCGTGGAAACCGGTTCAGACGCGTAAAGGCAAGCAGATCGGCATCCGCATCAGTATCCGGGACATCACCGAGTTCAAGCGCTGTCAGCATTTCAGCAGCGCATATGAATCTCTCATGCGCGGCATCGCCAACGAACTCAGCGAGGTCGGAATTATTTCCGTGACAGCGGATCTGCATATCAAAACCTGGAACACCGGGGCAGAGGCCATGCTTGGCCGGGACCGGGAGTCGATGCTGGATCAGCCGATTGCGCTTCTTCTTGACGACGATCATGCGTCGTCGACAACCGCCGTGCTTGAAGGACTCGAATGCGGTGAGCGGCGGGAAATCATTCTCCCGCTGAAGCGCGGCGACGGCGGTACGGTCTCACTGCGTGTCACCCTCATGCCGCTCTGTGACAGGGATGGCCATCTTCATCAGGTCACCTGCCTGCTTCGTCCCACCGATTGACCACATTTTTCCATACGACACCCATGCGATCGAAGAGGAAAAACAGCGTTCGAGACGGCTCGCCAGTCGCGCAAACGCTCAGCGGAAGCGGCACGGCATACCGTTGTACGACACTTGCCTCCGGGTTGCGCATCGTGACCGAGCAGGTGCCTTCCGTGCATTCCTTGGCGCTCGGGGTGTGGATCAATACGGGCAGCCGTGATGAAACGGGAGCCGAAAACGGGATTTCCCATTTCATCGAACATTCGGTGTTCAAAGGGACGCAGCGCCGACGTACGCATCATATTGCGCAATATCTCGAAGCGGTGGGTGGATATATCAACGCCTTTACAACAAAGGATACGACCTGCTATTACGCTCGTGTCCTGCGTCCCCACCTCGCACGCGCCGTTCATCTGCTGGCGGATATCGTGCTGCATCCGGTATTCCCTGATGTGGAGATCGCCAAGGAAAAACAGGTGATCATCGAGGAGCTTCGCGGGGCGGAAGATGACCCCGAGGATCTTGTACACGAGCAGTTCGAAGCCTTGCTCTACGGCCAGCATCCCCTTGCGCAGACCATTCTCGGCCAGGAAGCGAACATTGCATCCTACACGCGTGCGCAATTACAGGAGTTTGTCAACAGGCATTACACGGCTGAGAATATGGTTGTTGCCGCGGCAGGTGCCGTGGACCATGACAGACTTGTCGCGATATGCGAACAGGAATTTTCATCCGTCCCGCACGGAACTGTCGCCGTCCGGCCGCGTCCCAGGCGTCATGCTGCGCGCACTGATGCACGTCCCCGTCCCATCCAGCAGACACACCTCGTTCTTGGCGCCATGGCGGAGGGATATCACGGGAAGACGCGCCATGCCCTTGCCGTTCTCAACGCCTTGCTTGGTGAGGGGATGAGCTCACGGCTTTTCCAGCGATTGCGTGAACGATACGGTTATGCCTACAACATCTACTCTTTCCTTTCCATGTATCATGACGTTTCCACGTTCGGTGTGTATGCCGGACTGGAGAGCGGACAGACCGAACGTGCCCGCGGGCACATCCTGAAAGAGCTTATGGCACTGGCTGAGCGCCAGGTCTCCGTTCGTGAGCTTAACAGGGCCAAGGAGCAGGTGATCGGGGGAATGCTGATGGGCTTGGAGAGCATGACAAATCGCATGTCGCGTCTCGGGAAAGATGCTCTCGTGTACCAGCGTGACATCACTGTCGAGGAGCTGCTCGCCGGTGTACACGAGGTGAATCCCGAAAGTCTTCGCATCCTCTGTGCGCAGTTGTTCGATCCGCGGCGCCTGACGGAAATGCGTCTGCATCCCGCCACGTAAGCCGCACCCCGTCCTTTTGGTAATTGCTGCTTATGTCCTTACATTTGTTAGGATTATACCAATTCGGACCATTTCACGCGTTCCAATGCTGAAATGGCTGTCTATAAAAGCGTTTCAACCGTTTTTTACTACGACGACCTGACAATGATATCCGCACCTCAGCTTTCCCACCGCGCCTCCATCATGCCGGCTTCTCCCATACGCAAACTCGTACCGCTCGGGGACGAAGCCAGGAAGCGTGGAACCCATGTCTATCATCTCAACATCGGCCAGCCCGATATCCCGACGCCGCCTGAATTCTACGATGCGGTTCGGGCCTACGAAGAAAAAGTCATCGCCTACGGGAATTCCCAGGGCATACGAATTTTTATCGAAAGTCTGCAGCAGTATTACGATTCACTCAGTATCCCGCTTGCCTACGACGACATTGTCATCACCACCGGCGGCAGTGAAGCGATTCTGTTTTCCATGATGGCTGTCGCCGAACCCGGCGATGAGCTCATCGTATTCGAACCCTTTTACACCAACTACAACGGGTTCGCGATCATGGCAGGCGTGCGCCTCGTCCCGATCGCCACGCAGGCGGAAGACGGTTTTCACCTGCCTGCCGCGGAGGCTATCGAGCAGCATATCACACCGCGCACGCGCGGCATCATCATCTGCAATCCGAATAATCCTACCGGAACGGTGCTGCGGGATGAGGAACTGATGCTCGTGCGGGACATCGCCGTCAAGCACAACCTCTTTGTGCTGTCGGACGAGGTGTACCGCGAATTCGTCTATGAAGGTGCAACGAAGAGTGTGCTTGATATCGATGGACTCGAGGAGCATGCCATCGTTATGGACAGTCTTTCGAAGCGCTACAGTCTCTGCGGGGGCCGCATGGGTGCGGTGATCAGCCGAAACAAGCGTTTCATGGATGTCGTTCTGCGTTTCGGCCAGGCCAGGCTATGCACGGCCACGCTCGAACAGGTGGGTTCAGCCGCACTCGTGGCCGAGGGCGCGAAGTACTTCGATCCGATGATCAGTGAATATCGCACGCGCCGCGATGAGACCTTCGATGAACTGCAGAAGATTCCCGGACTGCTGTGCCGCAAGCCCAGCGGGGCGTTTTATATCATGGCGCAGTTCCCTGTGGACGACATCGAGGCATTTGCCGCCTGGATGCTGACCGATTTCAGCGACAACAATGAGACGACGATGATCGCACCAGGTCCCGGATTTTACGCCACGCAGGGGCGGGGAAGCAATGAAGCACGACTCGCATACGTGCTCAATGCCCCCGATTGCAGGCGCGCCGTGGAACTCGTCGCGAAAGGGATCGAGCAGTATAATCATGTGACCAGAAAGGATTAGAGATCGTCTATGATTACCATCACGATCGACGGTAAGGAAATCCAGACAGATCCTTCGAAGACCATTATTGAAGCGGCCTTCGAGAACGGCATCTACGTGCCGCATTTCTGCTGGCACCCCGGACTGTCCATTTCCGGCAACTGCCGCATGTGTCTTGTGGAAGTTGAAAAGATGCCCAAGCAGGTGATCGCCTGCTCGACCCGCTGCATGGACGGCATGGTTGTGCATGTGAACAGTGAGAAAGCTGTGCAGGCACGGGAAGCGGTTATGGAATTCATCCTCATCAATCATCCCCTTGACTGTCCAATCTGCGACGAGGCAGGGGAATGCAAGCTGCAGGATTATGCGTATCGCTTTTCGGTAGGGGAGAGCCGCTTCGACGAAGACAAGGAACATAAGCCGAAGCGTCATGAACTGGGTCCCCATGTCATGTTCGATGCCGAGCGCTGCATCTCCTGTTCCCGCTGCATCCGCTTCTGCGAAGATATCGTGGGCTACCCGCAGCTGACCTTCGTCGAGCGTGGTGACCGTGTCAATATCGAGACCTTCCCCGGAAAGAAGCTTGACAACCCGTATTCCATGAACGTGATTGACATCTGTCCCGTGGGCGCCCTGACGAGCAAGGAATTCCGCTTCCAGGCGCGGGCGTGGGACATGTCGGAAACGCCAAGCGTTTGTAACGGATGTGCGCGTGGCTGCAATATTGACGTGTGGGTGCGGAAGAACGAAATCTTGCGTCTGACGCCGCGTGAGAATCAGGAAGTCAACAATTTCTGGATGTGCGACAAGGGCCGGCTTGAGAGCTGGAAGCACGTCAACGCGGAAACCCGTGTCGTGCAGCCGATGCTGCGAAAAGATGGCAGCCTGAAGCCGGTCGGCTGGGACGAAGCGCTTGCTGCCGCGTCCTCCGAGCTGAAAACCTACAGAGGCGAGCAGTCGGCCCTGATCGGATCGGCATTCGATACGTGTGAAGATAATTACCTCGCATCCCGCTTTGCACGGGAGGTGCTGAAAACGCCGTACCTGGATATCCTGCCTCATGTCGTGGAGGAGGACCAGGACGAATTTCTGCTTCGTGCGGACAAGACTCCTAACAGCGCAGGTGCCCGTCTTGTCGGGCTTGTGCCTGCGGATGAGGCACACGGCTACACGCATATTCTCGAATTGCTGCAGCAGGGGAAAATCAAGGCACTCGTGCTTACCGACTACAGGGCGGATGAAGTGCAGGGTGTCACCAGTGCGGTGGAGAAAGCTGCATTCACGCTGGCCATCGTCAGCAACCTGTCCCCCGCAACGGAGCATGCCGATGTTGTACTGCCAGCGGCGGCATTTGCAGAGAAGTTCGGGAGCCTCCTGAATTTCGAACAGCAGCTGCAGCTGCTTCATCCGGCCATCGTGACAGCCGAAAACGAGCGCTGGATGGGACCCTACGCCATGAGCCGTCTCGACAAGTTCGCCAGCGAGTTCGACCGCTGGGGCCGCATGAAGAAGTACGATGCGAAATCCACGGGTCAGATTCTGACCAATCTTGCCGTGCTCATGGGTGCATCGTGGAAATTCAATCACCCTGAAGATATTTTTGAAGACATGGCCAGCCGCATCGACGCGTTGCGCGGTCTGGACTATGAAAAGCTTGGCCGCTGGGGCGTTCGACTCTCCGGTGAAACGCCTGAGCATCTTCTCCCGTACGTGTACAGCGATGTTCGTTCATAAGCCACATTGAGATCATGGATATCACCGACATTCTCATAATACTTATCAAAATCGTCGTCATGTTGACCGTGGTGCTTCTGACGGTGGCTGAGCTCGTGTACGCGGAGCGTAAGGTCAGTGCATTCATCCAGAATCGCCTCGGACCCAACCGCGTCGGATGGCGCGGCTTGCTTCAGCCGTATGCCGATGTGATCAAGCTGCTGCTGAAGGAAGACATCGTCCCAACAGCGGCCAACCGTTTCATCCACACCCTGGCACCGATTATTTCGATCGGCGTGGCGTTCAGCACACTTGCCGTCGTGCCCATCGCGGGCGACACCATTCACATGTTCGGGCGTGAGGTCAAGATGATCATCGCCGATGTGAACATCGGCATTCTTTACGTACTGGCGCTGACGTCAATGGGGGTGTACGGATTGACACTGAGCGGCTGGTCATCGAATAACAAGTACTCGCTGCTGGGCGGACTCCGTTCGTCGGCGCAGATGATCAGCTATGAGCTCTCGATGGGTCTCAGCGTGATCGGCGTTGTCATGATTACCGGTTCGCTGCAGCTGACCGATATCGTTTCCCATCAGCATGGATGGATGTGGAACATGGTGCTGCAGCCCGTGGGATTCATCACCTTTGTTGTCGCCGCCTTCGCGGAAACCAACCGGACGCCCTTCGACCTTCCCGAGGCGGAACCCGAGCTGGTTGGCGGGTATCACACGGAATACAGCAGCTTCAAATTTGCCTTGTTCTTCCTTGCCGAGTATGCCAATATGATTACGGCAAGCGCCATCATGACGACGCTGTATCTCGGTGGATGGCAGGTCCCGTACCTCGAGCTCCTGCAGCTCCCGGCAGGCGTGAATGTTGCCCTTCAGATTCTCGCGTTTGTGCTCAAGGTCGGCTTCTTCCTCTTCGTGTTCCTGTGGGTTCGCTGGAGCGTACCGCGTTTCCGCTACGACCAGCTCATGGATCTCGGATGGAAGGTCATGCTGCCGATTGCACTGGCGAACGTCGTGATCACCGGTATCGTGATTCTGCTGATTTAAGAAGCAACGAGAGGAAAGGAATACAGTATGCAAGTGCAGTCACAGGATAAATACAATCTCAGTTTCTGGGAAAAGATCTACATCCCCGAAATCCTCAAGGGCATGAAACTCACGCTCGAGCAGATGCTCAAGAAAAAGGACACCCGTGAGTACCCGGAGGAAAAATGGATTCCACCCGCATCCTATCGTGGTGCCCCGGTGCTCGTTTTGGAGGAAAACGGTGTGGAGCGCTGCGTCGCTTGCGGACTCTGTTCGAGAGTCTGTCCCGCCATCGCCATCGAAGTGCAGGCAGCGGAGACCGAGGATGAGAAAGAGCGTTATCCAGAGCTTTTTGAGATCAACATGCTTCGCTGCATTTTCTGCGGTTTCTGTGAGGAAGTCTGTCCCGAAGAAGCGATCGTCATGAGCCAGCGATACGAGATGGTGTTTACCAGGTACGAGGACGCCGTGCTCGGAAAAGAACAGCTGCTGACTCCCGTCGAGACCTTGCGTCCGCGTCTTGAATTTCTCCGTGCCCACCGCTGATTTCTCTCCCCATTCATGGTACGCAGCGTCGGCAGAATGAATGTGATATCGCCCCTTCTCGGGGCGATATTCCTTTTATCCGGCTGTCTGTCGCTCATCGATCACATCCACGTACCCGCTGAAGTTGCGGTAGGCGAGGCATTCACTGTATCGGTGGACGGGTCGGTCATCGGGCGAGGAGGGGGAATGGTCGGACTCGTCGTGCAGCTGCCCGACAGTTTCGAAGTCAACAGCGCATTCTACGTCTCCGATCGTGCGCGTCGTCCCCTGCGCAGCAACGCGCAGATCGCATCACACTATGAAGCGGAAGCGGGCCACTATGTCATGGCATTTGTCGACAGCATCCGCTACAGCAGGGATACGGATGCGGACGTTCGCGTTCTGTTGCGCATGACCCCGGCGACGACAGGGCAGTACCAGTTGAAGTTTATTGCAGGGATTTCCACGGAGGTCAACGGCAAACTTGTCTGGCGCAGCACCGATCCTGCCGAAGCCAGTAATTTTGTGGACAGCCTCGGTTCGGTACGTGCACATCCTGTGCATGTCATCTATCCGGAGCGAAACGGCACCGCTGCCCTCGAGCTTTCAGGGGCGCGGCAGTTCTGTTCGTTCCCGGCGGTGGCGAGTCTGCTTCCGCAGCTGCGCAGGGATTTTACCTATGAATTCTGGTTTCGCACTTCCGCCTTCGATTTCCCGCTGCTCAGTACGCGTCCCGACGACTTCACGACCGCATTCCCCTTCGCGATGGATGTGGATGCGGGAGGGGCCGTGCAGTTGATGGCGGCGGATGGTGACCGGTTGTATTCCACCCATACACGGACCTTCGTCGCCGATGGGACGTGGCACCACATTGCCGCCAGCTGGTGCAGTGACAGCCTGCAGGCGATGCTGTTCATTGACGGGATTGCCGCCGATACCCTGCATCTGCCTCCACGCATGCGCCTTGTCTCCGCTGATCAGCTGCTGCTCGGCAGCAACCTCGCGCACAGCGTTTTTGCGCGCGGACAGTTCGAAGAGCTTCGCGTATGGGAGAGCTGCCGCAGTGAAGAGGAGATCGCGTATTACAAGGATCTTGCACTGAGCGGCTACGAAACCTCGCTGCTTGCACTTTTCTCTTTTGACGGTGGGGCCGATGGCAGAATCCCGGCCCAGGCGCAGGGAGACAGTCTCGCGCTGACCGCATACAATCTACCTCGTCTTGTCGTTTCGACCACGCCTCTGCGCATCGAGCTCCTCGCGTTCAATGCGGAGCTGGTTGATGATACGGTGCGTATGAACTGGGAAACCTTCGATGAATCAAAGGTGGAATATTACGAAGTGGAAAAACGGAGTGCATCCGGGAAATACACCGTATTTGAAAGGGTTGAACCGCTGCGTCTCCTCGAGCGGCATCAGGTTTATCTGCTCACCGATGCCTGGGGAGGACGCAGAGTCGCGTATTACCGTCTCCGCAAGGTCAATACCGATGGTACGGCCCTGTTTTCGGAGGAAGTCCCCATCGGCCTGGAGGCCATCCTGAATTTCTCACTCGGAGACAATGACCCCAATCCCTTCAGTGAAAGCACGGAGATCCCGTACACACTGAGCAAACGCACCCGGGTGCAGCTCACGATATACGACATGATGGGAAACGAAGTGGTGACGCTGGTTTCGGAATCACAGGATCCCGGCGATTATTCCGCCGTCTTCGAAGCCGGGGATTATCCGGCCGGAATGTATTTTTACAAAATGCGTACGGGCGCTGGTTCGCAAACAAAAAAAATGTATCTTGCACGCTGACTCACGAACGGGATGCCGGTCATTCCATCACCTTAAAGCGGCCATTTCCCCCTGAAAAACGGCGCTGGAATCGCTTGACATTCGTACACCCCATGGTTAACTTGTTCTTATCTATTAAGAAACGCATTGGTTACACGGATACCACTCTGGAGCAACTGGAAAAAATCTCTGCACGCGACTGTCGCTCCCGGAGTCCGTTGGACCGTCGTTTTTCTACAGGCTTTCTGAATCACGCTTACAAATACAACAGAAGCTGATGAACCATAACTGCTCAATTATTCCCCAACTGCTAGGAGGTATTTCATGAAGAAGTTGACTCTTCTTTCTGCAGTTTTTCTTCTAGGCATACTGCTGACGCAGGTGGGTTTTGCGAACGGTACGTATAAGTACAGCAGCAATCCCCATCTCCCGATTCGCAGCGCACAGACAACGCTCGACGCGATTTATGTTCCCGCGGCCGTTCCGGTTTCGGATGTGCGCGTTTCCATGTATGCCAAGGTCGTCATGTACTCGACCCTTCGCATCACGCTTACCTCGCCCAAGGGTGTGCAGGTAGTGCTGAAAGCGGAGAGCGGGAATCTCGGTTCCACGCCGCTTTACGGCTCGATCGGATCCGAGCGCTCCCATCTCCTCTTCCGTGATCGGGCGAACTCCTGGGGCGACCAGCCCAATGATCGTCCAATTGCTCCTGAAACCCCGCTCTCACAGATGAACGGTGTGATCGCACAGGGTTGGTGGCAGATCGAGATCAAGGATGAGCGCAACGCTTCGATCAATGCCATTCCTCAGGATGGTTTCCTCGAGTCATGGGTGCTGTATTTCAACGAGCAGATCGTTGAGCCGATTCAGCCCTTCAACCCCGCCATCAACGTGTTGTGGCCGGGTGGTGGAAACCTGTTTGGCCAGATCAACGGTGTCGCCGCACAGTTCGGCGATCCCAACAACCTCGCGCAGATTCCGAATGACGGAAGTGCGCAGAGCCCGGGCAGCCAGTGCAACTACCCGAACGACCCCAGTGTGCTTGTGGGTCTTAACGGCGACTGCTTCCCCGTGCTGATTTCCGGACATCCCGGAGCACTCATCGGAACCGAAGCCAATGGTTACCCCTCTGGCCGTTTCCGCGTCACCATCACTGTCGAGCCGACCTATCCCGCCAGCCCCATCCAGGGTCTGACCGAGGATATCGCGATCTATTTCGGTCGCGTGCCCGATGGCGATCTGAATCTTCCGCTGCCTGCACCTCCTGGCATGGGTGATCCCGGCTACAAGGCAAAGCAGTATATCGGTGGCTGGCCTTCCGGTCAGGGTAATGCTGTCGCATCCGCCCTGCAGGGTCCTTCCGGCGCCTTTGGTGGTGTCCGTCTGGCCGCCTGCATCTCCCCGTCGCCGGCTGACCTTACCGGTTATGACCGTGTGACCTTCGACGATCTCGCCACCACACAGATCGACAATGGCGTCGGCGTGCCCCCCGCACCCGCAGCGCCGCCGATTTTCACCGGTGACTTCCAGCCGATGCAGCCGCTGAGCTCGCTCGATGGATTCCCGGTCGATGGTCTCTACTATGTGACCGTCTATGATGCCTTCAACGAGAACGGTCCGCTTTACGGCCACATCCGCGTCACCTATCTGCAGGTTGAGTACGTGGTCGGTGGTGGTGAAGTGCCCGATCCCGAGCGTCATCAGGGATTTGTCGGTCCTCTGGCCGGTGTTGAGATCCCGGGTGAATTTGCTTCGCCGGTTGGCTATCTCTCCGATGTTATCGGTGTGATTCCGCCGCACAAGGAGCATGCGCAGGTCCAGGATCCCATGCTGGTTTTCTGGTCGACGCAGAAAATGTATCCGCGTGATGCCGTCGGTACCGAGCGTATCATGGCCGTGGATCAGAACAACTACGCGCCGCCTTCGGCAACGCACTATCATGGTCCGTATGCATACCCCGGTACGCTCGATGAGAATGCCGCCGTGCCTGGTTCCTTCGTGAATGCTGACGTGATTCAGGTCCCGCAGGGCACCTATAATCTTCGCGTCAACCTCATGCAGGCGCGTTACGACGACGATCTGGCGGACAATCAGTTTGAGTCCCCCGCGATTGACGTCAATCCGATTTCGATTTCCTACTTCGGTGACAAGCTCACCCAGTGGAACAAGTATATTGATCCGCAGAACGTGAACGCAGTCGCCACCGCCGTGCTCGGTAACGGACAGGGTATTGGTGTGACGTTCTCGCTCTTCGGTGTCCCGACGACGAAGGTTTCCAGCGTTGACTACAAGTTCGACGATGGTACCGCACCCATTACCCCGAAGGCTGACGCCCGCATCAGTATCTGGAAGACCTCCAACGGTTTCGCCGGAGCCCCGCTGACGCTCGTCGGTCGTTCCACCACGGTTCTCGAGGAAGCATACGTCGAAGGCAACTGGCGTACCTTCCCGATCTATCCGGTCGATGCCAATGGCAATCCGGATGTGGCCGCCGGTGGTTCGGTGGATCTCCCGCAGGGTTCGTATGTCTTCACACTTGATCAGGTCAGCACCGGTGGCATCCTGCTGTATCCCTACACCTGGGGCGCCATCCCTGCACTGACTGATCGTTACTGGGACTATCTGTTCAGTGACAACTTCGGTCCTCTCGGTCCGACCAGCAGCACCGGTACCATGCTTGGTTACCTGTCGCTCGACAACACTGCTCCGCCGGCGGTGGGTTGGGGTTCCGCACAGTCCGCAGCGCAGGACTACTCGAACCACACCTTCCCGATGCGCGTGAACATGACCACGCTCAATGACTTCTCCGTCAACTGGGTGCGCTTCAGCAGCCAGAACTCCCCGACGGAAGCCATTGCCGTTGGTCAGGAAGTCACTCCTTCCGTCAACATTACCGCGAACTCCGACCAGGGTGGTCTTACCAAGGACTGCAACGTCTATCTCGGTATCTATGACGCTGGAAACAACCTGCTTTACAGTGATATGATCAACATCGCCAATGCGCCGTACAACGGCATCCAGGGCTTCCAGACGCTGACCATTAACATGGCCAAGTGGACGCCTGCCAATGGCGGTATCTATCACATCAAGGCATACTTCACGCGTAACCCTGACGATCAGAATCCGGTTAATGACCTCATCGAATACGACCTGCTTGTCCAGGCCACCCCGGTTATCGCATTCGACGACAACACCAATCGCAACCAGCTCAACGAGCTGATCGATGTCGTCAGCAGCCGTGGCATCGAGCCGGCACTGGTCAACCTCGACGAAGCCAGCCTCGCCACCTGCGAGAACAGCACGATTTACTTCGCCGGCGACATGAACGCTGCCGCCGATGCTGAGCTGTCCGCCGCAGTTGCCAAGGGCAACGACGTTGCATTCGTTTACGAGCGCAATGCCGAATTCGGAGCGCTCGTCCAGAAGATCGATGCTCTTTATGACATCGAACGCGCATGGACGCCGGACTACAGCAGCCTCGAGATTGCTCCGAGTGCTGTGAATCCGAACGCTCCCACCGTTGTTGCTGCTCCCCCGCAGCCGACGGTTGAGTTCCCCGAGGTTTCCTCCAAGGAAGAACTCGTAACCTGGATCGCTTCACAGGATCTTACGCTCAAGCCGACCAAACATTCCTTCAAGAAGGATGGTCCGGTGAACGAAGCGTTTGCGAACGCACTGCCGGTCGCGAAGACCAGTGCATACGGCGACATCACTTTCGTGAATGAGTTCAACGGCAACCTCGGCATTGTCTACACCGTGCCGAGTGTCCGCAAGCAGATTCCGACTGAGAAGCCGCCTGTCGCAGGTGCATTTGCTCTCGAGCAGAACTACCCGAATCCGTTCAATCCTTCCACGACCATTTCCTACACGCTTGAAAAGAACAGCACCGTTTCTCTGCGCATCATTGACATGCTCGGCCGCGAGGTCGCAACGCTCGTCAGCCAGGCGCAGGATGCCGGTACGTACACTATCAGCTGGAAGGGCGTGGACCAGAGCGGCGTCGAAGTTCCGTCCGGCAGCTACTTCTATCGTCTCGATGCTATCCCCGCCGATGGCGGAAGCACCTTCACGAGCACGAAGAAGATGATGCTGTCCAAGTAAGCGGAGGTTTCCCCGCATTACTCGGACATCAGTCCGTTCTTCAACCCTCCCCGCATTGCGGGGAGGGTTGTTTTTGTAACGCACCTGCCGCGGATTGTGGGAAGTTTTCCACATTCTTTTTACTTTGAACTATTCCTCTGAACCCGACTGGATGATATCTATGCGCCTGTATACGCTGTACCCCTTCCTGATTGTCGTATTCATGTCCACCGCCATTGCGCAGACACTGCCACCCTGTGAACCCCTGCGTTATTTCAATCCTACGGGACAGACGCTTGCATACACCGAGGCGATGCCGACGTCATGGTGGGCCGTGCGTATGTCTGTCAGTTACAAAACGGACGTGGACTCTGCCTTTGTCGGGTTTGGTGTAGCACGTGCGACGACCAGCGGACTGACCCCGGATACACTGGATCTTCGCGTACTGAAGGACCAGCTCCCGCAGCAGGTCATTCTCGATCAGTTCTCTCTGCTCATTCCACCCAACCTTCAGGGGAATGTCCCTGATGCATACTACATCGTCGAATTCCAGGTAGACGATCCCACTGCACGTGTGTATCCCACACCTGCTGATTTCTGGTTGAGTTGGAGACTGCGCGGTCCTTCCGGCGATGTGGCACGCATCCTTCTCAGAACTCCCGCCGATAACCCCCGTCGTTCTGTGACCATTGGGAGCGCGGGAGATACGACGCTTGCCACACTCGTTGTCAAGAATCAGCTGGGATTGGCTCGGCAGGATAGTGTGGACCTCTGGGCGGAAGCCCGGGTGTGCTACCCTGATGGCTATCCCGTGGAATTGCAGTCTTTCACCGCCAGGTACACTGAAGGCCAGGCACAGCTGTCATGGTCTACAGCATCAGAAGAAAATAACATGGGCTTCCATATTGAGCGCCTCGCTGCTTCATCCGCAGCCGGCCCAAGGATTTGGCAGCAGATTGGCTTCGTGCAGGGACATGGCAGTACAAGCATGCGGAAGGATTATCAGTTCATTGACGAGCACCCTGATCTTGCGGCGCAGGAAGATGGGAGTGTAGTCTACAGGTTGAGACAGGTTGATTTTGATGGGACGAATGAGCTCTCACCGACCGTAGAGATTCATGTCCCGCGCAGTACTGGCTTTCTTATGGCACAGAATTACCCGAATCCCGCCTCCATCGCGACCGGTATGACTACTGTCGCATTGCAAATGGCGGACGCCGGAACGCTGCAACTGGATCTCTATGACGCGCTGGGCCGCAAGATTCGAACCGTTGCCGAGGGACAGTATGCGAAAGGAAGACATTTCATCGAGGTCTCTCTCGATGGCCTCGTTCCGGGTACGTACTTCTATCGCCTCAGCGCCGGTGCACACATGGAAATGCGCCGCATGTCGTTGACGCGATAAGACATCGTTAGACGCGTAATACCTGGATATGGGAACAGCACCTGCAGGAACGAAGCGGAAACCTTCCGAGCACAACGGCGGGACAGGGAAGCGCTTCCTTGTTGCCGTGATCGCGATAGCTGCGCTTGGTGCCGGACTTCGCCTGATCTTCCTTCTGCGTCTGCAGGAAACTCCGTTTTACCTCGAGCATTTTTCGGATTCTCGCCTCTACGTACAACTCTCTGCGGATATTCTTTCCGCTGGTGGAATACGGGAGGCGTTTTTCATGTCGCCTCTTTATCCCTACCTGCTGGCCGCAGTATCTGCAGTTACCGGGAACATGGAACTCTGGATGCGCATTCTCCAGGCCGGCTTTGGGGCAATGACGGCAGTCCTGGCTGCGCTTGCTGGACGAAGGATGCACTCGGCAGGAGCCGGCATCATCGCTGGCGCACTCACAGCCATATATGCACCACTGATTTATTTTGACGGATTGCTGCTGACGGAATCGTTGCTGACGCTGCTCGTCATGCTCGCGGTGTTTTTTCTTCTGAGAGCCGTCGACCTGCACCAGCGCAGGGACTGGATATTTGCCGCGCTCGCACTGGGTTTCGCGGGCATGACGCGTGCGAGCGTCCTGCTGTTTCTGCCTGTGTTTCTGCTGGCATGGATGTTCCTTCCTGCACTCAGAGAGAAAATTCAGAAGGTCAACGTTTTGCTATACACGGCTCTTGTTTTGCTGTGTTTGCTTCCAACAACAGTCCATAATGCAACGACGGAAGGTGTGTTCCTCCCTGTCACCGCATCTTTCGGATTCAACCTGTACGCCGGGAACAATGCGAAGGCGGAGGGACAGTACACAATGCCTGAGCCCGTTGATCTGGATGCGGATCTGGGAGGAAGGGCGTGGGCGGAGCAGCAGACAGGCAGGGAACTCAATGCATCTGAACTGTCCGCCTGGTGGCGGGATCGGGCACTGTCGTGGATGGGGAAGCATCCGGTGGACGCCATTACACTTTACCTGCGGAAGCTCATCCTCTTCTTTTATCCGCATGAGATTGATCAACTGGGAATGAGTCTGCAGTTCTTCGTGACGCGGTACGGGGCGTTGCCGGCGCTGCCACAGGCGGCGTTCCCCGTCCTGTTCCTCTTCAGTGCTGCCGGTCTGGGCATGCTGTTTCGAAAAGCTCCGCCGATATCTTCCTGGCTGCCAGCCCTGTTCCTGCTGACGTTTGTGCTGGTGACAGCGGTGTTTTTCATCAGCACGCGTATGCGTCTGCCAGTCATGCCGTTGCTGTTCTGTTATGCAGGAGCCGCTGCGATGCTGCTGTATGAAGGCATCCGGAAGCGAGTAGATATGCGCACGTATCGAGTCCCCGTTGCTGCGACGGTTTTGGCTGGCGGCTTGCTTCTGCTTCTGCAGCCTGCGCAGCCACAGGATTTCTCACTCGAATATATCAAGCTTGGAAAGTCGGCGTTCGGGAAGGGAAACTATGCGAGGGCGGAGGAAGAATTCAGGCATGCGGTCGAAGAACGACAGAGCGCAGAGGGAATGACCAATCTGGGAAATGCGCTCGCGGCGCAGCAGCGATCAGATGAAGCTGCGGCACAGTATCGTGCCGCGATACGGAAGGATTCGACGTATGCGCTGGCGTTTTTCAACTTCGGCAACCTCTGGATGCAGGCGAATAAGCCGCAGTATGCCTACGGGTATTGGAAAAAGTCTCTGGAACATGATCCGCGACTGGCCGCGGCACATCGCAACCTCGGGTTGCTTCTCTTTCGCGCCGGCAGACTGCAGGAAGCCGCACAACAGCTGCGGGCTTACCTTGAGCTCGAGCGTGATGAAAATGCGCGTGCTGCGGTGCGACAGGATCTGGTGAGAATCGAGCAGCTGCTGACACGCTCCTCGTCACAGGAGTAACACGGGTATATAATGTTGAAAAAAAAACGCCACATCCCGATGATGTGGCGTTTTTGTGTCTCAGCAATTGTATGCCGTCAGGCCTCGACGTCGTCGTCCCCGGCATCATCAGGATCAGCAAGTCCATCATCGGGAATGGGGATGTCCTCTTCCGATGTCGCGAGCGGATGCGGAGGAAGATTCAGCACTTCGTCCGCAAAATGCGCCACCAGGTAGGATACGATGTCCTTGACCGAAACCAGTCCAACAGGCTCAAAATTATCGTTTACCAACGGAATGTGGCGGTATCCACCGAGATCCATGAAATTCAAGGCGTACGCGATGGTATCATCCTCGTTCAGCGCCTGTGGATTGATGGTCATCACCTCTGTAATCGGTGTGCTGCGGAGATCGAAGGCTGCGCCAAGAATTTTTTTCAGCACATCCCGTTCCGTGAATATACCCAGCAACTTACCATGGCTTGTCACCAGCACACAACCGATTCGTTTCGTCTGCATGAGATGCACCGCCTGCTGTACCGTTGTATCGATCTCCACGGTGATGGCGGGCTTCATGAGGCTTCGCAGGGACATGCGTAAATCGGATACCTCGAGTGCGGGTGGATTCTGCTCGTCTCCGGCGTCCAGGGCCGAGTCCATATCGTGCTCTGTGCTCATAGGGTCTGCTTTCCTGCCTGTGGACTGTTATTCCAGCGAACCGATAACCTGTTCGACGATGTTCAAGATACTATTTTTTTGCACGAGACGCGCAATTCGCCGCACGTCCTCATGCAAGAGGCGGTCTTCATCAAGATGCGCGACCTCATTGCGAATCAAATCATGCGCGGCGGCCGTTCCGCGTCCCATACCCTGTGGATGAAAATCCAACGCCTGGGCGGCGGTAAGGAATTCAATCGCAAGCACGTTCTCCACGTTTCGCATAATCTGCCAGGCTTTACGTGCTCCGATCGAGCCCATGCTGTTGTGATCTTCCTGGTTTGCAGATGTCGGGATGGAATCGACGCTTGAGGGATGTGCCAGTACCTTGTTTTCCGAAACGAGTGAAGCTGCCGTATACTGGGCGATCATGAGTCCGCTGTGCAGGCCACCCTGTTCGGTCAGGAAGCGGGGAAGTCCGCTCAGCTTGCCATTCACCATGCGTTCGATACGGCGTTCGGCAATATTCGCAATTTCGGAAAGGGCGATACCGAGGAAATCAGCAGCCAGCGCAACCGGCTGACCGTGGAAATTTCCACCTTCGATGAGACGCTTGCTTTCGGGAAAGATCAGGGGGTTGTCGGTTGCGGCGTTGATCTCACGCAGCAGTACGCCTTCGACATAGGTGACAGCATCGCGGGAAGCGCCGTGTACCTGTGGCATGCAGCGCAGCGAGTACGCGTCCTGCACTGCGTCGTGGCCTTCACGATGGGATTCACGGATTTCGCTCTCCTCGAGCAGACGCAGAATGTTGCGTGCGGTGGCCTGCTGACCGGGATGCGGTCTAACGGCATGCAGCTCAGGATCACAGGCATTCGTGGTGCCGAGCAAGCCCTCCAGCGTCATTGCCCCTGAAATATCCGCAGTGCGCAGCAGCGCCTTCGCACGCGCGGTAGTCCAGCACAGGTAGGCTGTCATCATCTGAGTGCCGTTGATGAGTGCCAGTCCCTCCTTGGCGTCAAGTACGACCGGTTCGAGACCCGCTCCTGCGAGCGCCTCCTTGCTCGGACGCTCTCCCATCTTATCGTCCCAGCATTGCTCGAGTCCCATCATCCCGCAGACCAGGTGCGCGAGCTGTACGAGATCACCACTCGAGCCGACAGACCCCTGCGACGGTATGACGGGAATGATGTCCGCGTTGAGCATCGCGAGCAGATGTTCGACGGTGCTGATGCGAATGCCGGAATGCCCCTTCGCCAGGGCATTGGCGCGAAGCAGCATGAGAATACGCGTGATATGTCTGGGAATCGGATCCCCGCAGCCAACAGCATGGCTCACGATCAGATTCCGCTGCAGTTCCGCAAGCTTGTCCCTGCCGATATGAACGTTGGCGAATTCACCGAAACCCGTGGTGATTCCGTACATCACCTTGTTGTCCCGTACCCACTGTTCCACCAGTTCCCGCGAGGCTTGCATGCGAGGACGTGCCTCATCGGCAAGCTCCACCCGAAGCGTGCCTTCGGCAACCGCAACGGTATCTTCCAGTGTCAGGGAATTTCCATCAATATAGAGCGTGTGCATAATCTTTTGGAGCATTGTGTGCAGAAAAATCCATCCTGCAAGCTAGCACCTCTTCCATGTATTTCCAATTTCCGCGGTACTTGCATCTCTTCATTCGCAAACGTATTATGTTCTAAACATTTGATAAATTCCAAACACAGCAAATCCTCATGGAGAAGCAGGCAGAGTCCATTCAACGCGAGTTTATTGAGGCGTTCGGAAACCTCTACGCTACGTACGGATGGAAACGTCTTGATGGGCTCATTCTCGGGTTACTTATCGCACGTGCGGAAACACTTTCTCTCGATGACATCTGCACTGCACTCGGCAGGAGTAAGGGACCGATTTCGGAATCCGTTCGTCAGCTGGCTGAGAAAGGGCTGGTACGAAAAATGCCGGGTCGCGAGAACCGCCGCGCATACTGGGCTGTCGATTCGGAAGTATTCCATCAGAATCACCTGCGAAACATGCTCGTAGTACAGAAGAACAGGCAGATCGCTGAGCAATTTCTGGAGCGGAGTGCGGATTCAGTCGACCTTGAAGGAATGCGCGACAATCTTCGCCGCATGCACGCGTTCTACACACTGATGGAGAGCTTCTACAGCGATTTCAGCGCGCACTGGCAGGGAGAACAGCGTCGCCATGAGGAAGAGAAATCACAGTGAACGAAGGAGAAGGAGCATTTTGAGCAGGACGGCATTTATTCATGGTACAGGCTTTCACGCACCGGGAGAACCGGTTCCAAATTCGGTATTTGACCGTCGGCACGGTGAAGGTATCGATAATTTTTTGCGTGAAAATCGAAACATCCATCAGCGCTACTACATGTCTGCGGAACAGGCAACGTCTGATCTGATCGTACCGGCGGCCCGGCAGGCGCTTGAGGAAGCAGGTGTAGCGGAAACAGATCTCGACCTGATCATCATCGCGACGGATACACCGGATTATATTTCTCCCAGTACGGCCGCAGTGTGCCAGCATAAGCTCGGAGCGATCAATGCCGGTGTGTTCGATGTCAATACCGCCTGTGCCGGCTTCGTCACCGCGATGGACATTGCGTGGAAGTACCTGCAGTCCGACACCCGCTATCGTCACATCCTCGTCGCTGGCGCCTATGGCATGAGCAAGTATCTCGACTTCGACGATTACAAGATCGCATCCCTTTTCGCGGACGGTGCGGGAGCTGTGGTCGTCACCGCGGATGATGACGGACATGGAATACTCGCATCGACCTTATATGCCGACGGCAGCTACCATGATTACATGGGCATATACTCCGGAGGCACGTTCAAGCCCGCGACGCATGAGGCGGTGGATGCGCGGGATACGTTGCTGCGTTTCGCGAAGAAAATTCCTCCTGAAACCAATCCGCGACACTGGCCGCGTCTCATCCATGACGTCCTTGCCCGCGCTGATCGCAGCGTTGAAGACATCGCGCATTTCTTCTTTACACAGATCAACATTAACAGCATCAACGAAACCCTGGATATCCTCGGTGTTCCGCATGCGCGGGCACACAATATCATGGACCGCTACGCGTACACCGGGAGCGCCTGCATTCCGATGGCCATTGCCGATGCGGCCGACGCTCATGTGCTGCACGAAGGTGATCTCGTGGTACTCATGGGCTCGGGCGGCGGCATCTCCATGGCGGCGATGCTCCTTGAATGGCATTATGACACATGAGGAATGATCGCCATGGCTGATGGCTCCATATATGCCTGGATTGCATTCGTGCTTTACGCCGCGACCGTGTCGGGTATCGCGCTGTGGAGCCGTTCGCGTGCCCGTTCGATGGCGAGTTTCTCGGTGGGCACGAGAACGGTGAGTCCCTATCTCGTCGGACTCTCGCTCGCTGCCAACATGACGAGTGCGGCGACATTCGTGATCAATCCCGGGCTCATGTACCTCTATGGTTGGTCAGGGATTCTCGGGTACGCCGTTGCGACGCCGCTGGGCATCGGAATCGGCCTGGTTGTATTCAGCAAGAAATTCCGAAGTATCGGTGACCGCAGCAGTGTGATTACCGTCCCGCAGTGGATCGGGGACCGCTTCGGTGCACCGCTGCTCAAGGTGTATTTCGCGGTACTTTCCCTTCTGCAGATTACTTTTCTCGTTCTCATCGTTGTGGGATTGTCTTTCGTCCTGCACAGCACGCTTGGTATCAGTACAACGGCCGCGCTGCTGATTATCGTTGGCTTTACCTTTGCTTATATCCTGCTCGGAGGTGCCAGTGCGCATATCCTGACGAACAGCGTGCAGGCGGTGATCATGATCCTTGTGGCCATTATCTTTCTGGCGTCCGGTCTTGAATATTTCTCAGGCGGCTTCAGCGGTTTCGCTGAACGGCTCGCCAGTGTCGGACCACATTTCGCCTCCCCCGTGAATCCGGACAGCCTGCTGTTCCGCGACTGGTTTGAAACCTTTGTTGCCAATTTCATTATCGGCATTGCAATCATTCTGCAGCCGCATATCATTTCGAAAGCACTGTATCTCAGGACGGAGAAGGATGTCAATCGCTATCTCGTCACGGCGCTCGTTGTGGCGACGCTCTTTTTCGCCGTGCTGCTCACAGGATTGTTTGCACGACTCGCTCTCGGCGGCGATGAGCTGAAGCCGGATATTGTCATGGCGACATATATCGTACACGAGTTCCCTCCGGTAATGCGTGCGTTTATCGGACTCGGTATCCTTGCTGCAGGCTTCTCGACACTGGAAGGTATTCTCGTTGCGCTCTCCAGTATTTTCGCAAACGATTTTCTTCGCGGCGTTCTGCCTGCCAGGATTACCGCGCAGGACAGCTGGGAAAAGCGTTCGCTTCGCGCCGCGAAGATTTTCCTCGTTCTACTCGCACCCGTAACACTGCTGCTGTCGTGGGATCAGATACAGCATCCCTCGCTATCTGTTGCGATGTTTGCGCAGAATGGGGTCTATGGACTTTTCTCCGCCGCATTCGTTCCAATACTCTGTGGTGTATTTTTTGAACGCGCAGGAAAAGGACTTGTCTTCGCCTCGTCACTGACGGCGCTCCTTGTGCACTTCGGCATGTATTACGGGAAAATTACCGTGTACCACAATAATCCCGGCGTGACAGCCGCGGTGGCCCTGCTTGCGAGTCTCCTGGTAATGTTCGCTGGATTGCTGTTGCAGAAATCTGTGCAGGAGGAGACAGCATGATCGGCGTATCCCCGCGTACCGACTGGTTTCAGCGCTGGGCTCTGTATACACCGCATAGCCTCGCACTGACCGATGAAGCTTCGGGCAGAAGCTTTTCGTATGGTGAAGCGAATACCATTATCAACAGACTGGCGGGTATTTTCAGGGACGAGTATAAGATCGGGGAGGGGGAGCGTGTTGCTGTCCTGGCCGCCAATGAAATCGAATACATTTTTGTGTTTTTCGCGTTGCAGAAATGTTCGGCCATTCTGGTACCGGTCAATTTCCGCCTTGCTGCACGCGAGGTATCGCAGCAGCTCAGGGACGCAGATCCATCGCTGCTGATATGGCAGGAACGTTTTTCTGAAACAGTAGATACGCTCGATGCGGATGTGCAGCATATTTCCAGAGTGCGTTTCGATGGGAATGACAGCATTATCACGCGCATGTTCAACGAGTCCATTCCAGTTGAGCACATCGAACAGAAAACCGATTTCGACAGTCCATGCATGATCCTCTATACCAGCGGCACGACTGGTGTGCCCAAGGGCGCCATCATCACACATGGAATGCTGTTCTGGAATTCCATCAACACCAGTATGCGCTTGAATATCGTGCAGGCCGACCGCACCCTGACGTTCGCTCCCTTTTTCCATACCGGGGGCTGGAACGTGCTGACCACGCCATTTCTGCATCGGGGTGCGCATGTTATTCTGCTCAAGAAATTCGACCCCGCGCATATTCTTACCCTCTGTGATACCGCCAGGATAAGTATTCTGTTTGGTGTGCCGACGATGATGGATATGATGGCCCATGCCGAAAACTTCGATGCCGTGAAGCTCGACAGCGTGCGCTACGCCATTGTCGGGGGAGAGCCCATGCCAGTCGCACTGATCCGCACCTGGCAGGAAAAGGGCGTCCCAATTCGCCAGGGGTATGGCCTCACGGAATTCGGTCCGAACGTGTTCTCGCTCAATGAAACGGATGCAGAACGGAAAATCGGTTCCATCGGTTTCCCGAACTTCTATATCGATACGCGCGTGGTGGATGAGAAGGGAAATGACTGCGCCGACGATGAAATCGGGGAACTGCTGCTGCGCGGTCCGGTGTGTACACCGGGGTACTGGAACAATCCTGACGCAACGGCGGCTGCCCTGCATGAGGGGTGGCTGCGCACGGGGGACCTCGTTCGCAGGGATGCAGAAGGATATTTTTACGTCGTTGACCGGAAGAAAGACATGTTCATCAGTGGAGCGGAAAATGTTTATCCCGCGGAGATCGAACACTTTCTTCGGCAGCATCCCGACATCGAAGCCGTCGCAGTGACCGGCGTGCCCGATGAGCGCTGGGGGGAAGTCGGCAAGGCGTGGGTTGTCCTGCGTGAAGGCGCTGCGCTCTCGGAGGACGATATTCTGGCATACTGCCATGGCAAGCTTGCGAAATATAAGATCCCGCAGCATGTAGCCTTCCTGGAAGCGCTGCCTGTCAGCGATAGTGGTAAAATCCTCAAGAAACAGCTCAGACAGATGCATGATGAAAGGTAAACGCACAGATGAACTGCGGGTCGGCATGACGGCCAGCTTCTCGAAGACAATCAGCGAACACGATGTCTACGCATTCGCTGGCATCACAGGGGATTTCAACCCCGTCCATATCGATGCTGAAGCCGCTGCGAAGAGCATGTTCGGTGCCCGAGTGGCACATGGGGTTATCTGTGCCGGACTCATTTCGACGGTGTTCGGGATGAAACTGCCGGGTCCCGGCGCCGTGTACCTCTCGCAAAGCCTGCGTTTTCGCAAACCCGTCTTCCTCGGAGATACCGTGACCGCGGAAGTGGAAGTGGCAGAGATTGACGCAGTGAAAAATCGCGTACGGTTTTCCACGCGTTGCGTCAAGCAGGACGGCAGCGTTGTGGCAGAAGGGGAATCCACCCTCATGCCGCCAGTAGAATGAGTTGCCTTCATCTTATTACACATGTAGATTAGATCAACTTCACTCACTCATATTCAGGAGCACTGTAATGAAATTTCGTCTACTCCCGTTTTTCCTTGTTGCGGCCATGATGGTATTCGTGGCGTGTTCCGATGACGACGACAACAACGGCGTTACACCCGACGATTACACCATTTCGATCAGTAACCTCGTTCCCATTTCGGGTCCCATCGGTTCGTATGTCCGCGTCAAAGGTTCAAACTTTGGTACCGAAGTCGGAGATCTGAACATCACATTTGGTGGTATCGATATTACAGCAGAAAGCGTCACGGACGCAGAAATCCTGCTTCGCGTTCCTGCGGAGCTGCCGATCGGTACTGTCAACATCGTCATTCAGCGCATGACAGGGAACAAAAAGACGCTGCAGTTTACGGTCGTCGATCCCATCGTGGGAGAGTGGATTTCGGAAGGAGAGGACCATGTCGCACCGCTGCTCTATGGCGATCCTTTCCTCGTACGGAAGATTGTCGCGACGTTCAAGGCTGACGGATCCTACATCGTCGTGCAGACGGATTCGATGGGTGTCAGCACGACGCTCACCGGTGTGTATACCGCCGTCGAAGGAGGAGCCGCAGCTCCCAATGACAATATTCGGATGATCACGGCCGAGCAGGGACAGCCTACGAGTATCACCGCCGAGGGTATCTATGAAGTCGGCGTCGGACAGCAGGATGTCACCATGCAATACGAGGTCGTGCAGACCGAGCCCTCGATTGGCGTCACGAAGCCGACACCGGAAGGTGGCTTCGGCAGCAGTGCAGGCGGGCTACTCGGAACGGCAAACGTACAGAAGTACGTCAAGGTGCAGTAAGTCGCTGTGACCAGTACGTAAAGAAACCGGGAATATGCACATTCTGCATATTTCATCGCCGATGATTATGCAGAATGTGCATATCCGTGCTCAGAGTATTCCCGATTATTACAGAGGGCTTCCATGCGAACGCTGATTATTGTCCTGACCCTGTGCTTCTCCGCCCCGGCGCTCGCCCAGATGCCGGATTATCCGGTTGACGATGCGCGCGAAGATGGTGTCCCGGGAGAACCTCCCGCCGAACTCCAGTTCATCGGGTACCTTTTCAACCGATTTGCGACGACGAATATCGCGCCAACAAACGAACTGCTGCGCGCGCAGATCATCGGGAGACTGTTCGGTGCCAATTCCACGACGACTTTCCCCCAGACTGCTGTGTTCGGTGCATCGCGCTTTGTACCGCTGTTTGTCTATCGTCCCGAGATCGTCGACGGCGCCGCAGTGTTTCGCAGCCTGTTCAAAGTTGACATGACCTGGGGCGACACGAACTATGGCGTCGGGAACAACACCGGTGGCGCAATCAGCGGCGGTACGGTGAATATTCAGACACTCATGGCAAACCTCGAACTGCGACCGGCAGATGATTTCAATGTCATTATCGGTTTGCAGCGGCTTTTCGACAATGTGCGCGATGCAAACGTGAACACGCTGTGGACAAATCAGACCAGTGGAAACCGTCTCATGTTCTGGGGCACGCAGGGCGTCGGTATCAGCAGCTTCATGAAGCTTTCCCCCGTGACACAGGGCAGACTGGCATACTATCAGCTGTATGAAAACCAGATTCAGATCGATGACGATGTAACCCTCTGGATGGCTGATGCGGAAACGCGCGTGAACCCTCTGTGGGAACTCGGTGGTAGTGCCTGGTATCTGCGTGACCGCGGTGCAGGGAGCGGTGGTGTATCCATTCTTGGGCAGGGGTTTAACTCATCACTTGCCAACTATAACGGTGCCGCACGATTGCAGCTGCAGGATCCAAAATACAAAGCGGATGTGTTCTGGCTGGGCGCAAACACTGCGTGGAACAGAGAATTCACCGGGGGACGGTTGTGGGCCAGCGGGCTCGTGATGGCAAATCTCGGAAATATCACCACGCTTCCGGAAGACGGGAGCACTCCACAGGAAGTGGATATTTTCGGAGTGACGGCCCATGCGTCGCTGGCGTATAAATATGGCCAGACACTGGATGACAGGATCAGTGTGGAAGGACTGTACACGACAGGCGATGCCGACAACACGGCCGACAATCACTACAGCGGCGTTGTGACAGGCAACTACTGGGGGTCCCCGGTTGGGATCTACAGCTCGCATCGCGCCTTTCTGCTTTTCCCTGATGCCCAGGTGATCAACCGTTACTATTCGGCTGTGCACGACATCTCAAACCTCGGATACGGAACGTCCGCATTCTTTCTCAACTATTTCAATGATCTCATCCCGCACAAGTTCTCAATGAAACTCGGAGCAGCGGCAGCGCTCGCAAACGAAGCTCCCGATCTCGGCGGCAATTTCATGGGATACGAGGTCAACGCAGAGTTCAAATACCAGTACGCCGTTTTCCTCACCATGGGGCTACACATGGCATACATGGTGCCGGGAGATTTTTACGACAGTCCCTTTGTCCGTAACAGCGAACAGCGGCCAAACGACCCATGGATCGTCTTTGCCACCATAGCATGGATGATGTTTTAACTGAGTGGACGAACACAGCAAACGGTTTGCATTATGACACGTCTTTATCTGTCACTTATCCTGATTCTTCCCATGATTGCCGGTTGTTCCTCCGCACGGTTTTACTACGATGCCGCGCCACTTCCTTTTGAGGACATCGATTACTCATTTTCAATGCAATCGGCCACGGTGAATGGTTCCGTCATTGCCTGGCATGACAGCGGCGGTGAAGGTGAGGTCCTTCTTCTCGTCCATGGTCTCGCGAGCAACGCTGGTTTCTGGCGGTACAACGTCGCCGATCTGACGGCCGCTGGCTTTCGTGTCATCGCTGTTGACTTGCCAGGCTACGGGAAAAGCGGGAAGTCCTTCAGTACACCGTACGGCATGAAGTACTACGCCGAGACACTCGACGCGCTGCTCAAGCATCTGAATGTGGGAAAGGCGACAGTGGTTGGACATTCGATGGGCGGACAGATCGCAATGACAATGGTACTCGATGGCAGTTCGCATGTGAAGCGCCTCATCCTGCTCTCACCGGCTGGCATCGAGAGATTCAAGGACGGTGAGGGACGCTGGATGAAGGGAGCGGTGACTCCTGAGTTTGTCATGGCAACGGATGAAGCAGCAATTCGGGCGAACCTGGCGTCGAACTTCTCCTGCTGGCGCGATGAGCTTGAGTGGATGGTAGAGGAACGGGTCCGTATGGCGAAGGTGCCGGAGTTCGAGCGCTTCGCTTATGCGGTGTCACGTTGCGTTGCTGCAATGATTGACGAACCGGTGTGGAAGGATCTTGAAAAGCTTACCGTTCCGATCCTGGTCGTTGGAGGCGAGAATGATAATCTCATCCCCAATCCATATCTCCACGGGGGATATACGGCTGATGTGTTTCGCGACGGCGTTGCACGAATGCCAGATGCGAGGTTGGAAATGGTCTCACATGCAGGTCACATGCTTCAGATCGATAAACCCGAAGTGATCAATCGCCTGATCATCAACAACATGCGGTAGCACACCTCTTGCACTACTGGATGAACCAGACTTTCTGAATGAAGCCGTCCGCCATCTCGTAAATGGCGACGGCTTCAATGTTATCCCTCCCCGGAATACCTGTGACATATTCGCGATCGATGACGGTATTCTGATAGCTGATGCGTCCCACCAGCCGGCAGTGCAATGCTTCCGCTTCACTGAAAAACTCTCCGTACAGTTCGCGCATATGCTGCTTGCCGGTGTACTGCAGAGTGGATGGAAAGGTATAGACTTCCACATCCTCTGCGTACGGCTCAAGGAAGGCGTCCAGGTTACGCGCGTTATACGCGTTGAGCTGCATCTGTGCCAGATGCACGGGAGTACGCGGAAGGAGGGTGTCCGGGTCGAACACATATCCATCTTTGAACACCAGCGAGATGTCCGCGCAGTTCTCCAGGTTGTCGAGGGGATTGCTGTTGAGAAGGACAAGATCCGCAGCCTTGCCTGCCTGGATGGACCCCTGCTGCTGCTCACGGCCGACCAGTGCAGCGCCCTGCAATGTTGCGGAGATCAGAACGTCATGCGCATCCATTCCTGCTTCGTGCATCAACTCGAGTTCACGGAAAAGGGAAGGGCCGTGTAAAACGCCAATGTTGCCGGCATCCGTGCCCGCAGCGATGCGCACACCGCCGTCATGCAGCGCATGGACGTTCGCAAGAGCGACCGGATTTGGAATGTCCAGCCCGCTTTTCCCCTGCAGCGCTTTCGCTCGTTCTGGCAGCGCTGATTCATCAAGCCCACGAATGTCGAACAGGCTTCCGAGAACGCGTGGATCCGCAAAGGCGAGTTCCTCCTTCGTCGGCGTAAACTGTCCGGCGAACACCAGTGCATATGATTGAAACACCCATAGCGTTGGTACGAGAATGACCCCGCGCTCGCGTGCCAGTTCCAGGAACTGTTTGTCGACTTCTTCGTCGGTGATATCGTGTACCAGGACATCCGCCCCTGCTTCAACCGCCGCGCGTGCAGTTTCCAGCTGCGTTGCATGCGCCCAGACGGGAAGTCCAGCCTTCCGGCTTTCGTCAACGATGGCCTCGCAGGTGGGTCGAAACTGTTCGACATCGAGGCCGAGCTTTTCCGATACAACGTACCAGACTTTGATGAAATCCGGTTGCTTTTCTACTTCCCTGCGAACCAGCGCACGCGCCTCTTCGGGGGAAGTGACCTTGATGATTGGCGGATCATCCGTGGTCAGGGCGTCCGGTTGATAGGATGCAATCAGCGGTCCTGTCAGAAAAACCCTGGGTGCAACGCGCATGCTTCGTGCGAGAGCTCGCACATCGAAATTCCACATCGGACCGCCTGCATCAGCCACAGTTGTTATTCCACACCGCAGGTAGCGGCGAAACACATCCCTGAAATTCGCACGTATGGAATCGAGCTCCTCGTCGTAAGGTACCCTGGAGCGGAGATCAAGGGCGTCAGGTCGTGTGTACAGTCCGCCGGACTGAAAAAAGTGGATATGTCCATCAACAAGCCCCGGTATCAGGTATTTTCCCGTCCCATCTATAACCTTGCCCTCACCCGGAAGCTGCGCTTCCTCCGCCTTTCCCACCCATGCGATTTTACCCTCCCGCAGCAGCACCGTCGCATCTTCCACGACCCGTTTTTCATGCGTATGCACAACCCGCACATTCGTGATGGCAACCACCTCACGCGCGGTATTGGATGTCTGACTGGATGCAGTTGAGGTGGAAAAGGCAAGAAGAAATATCGTGACGGTGACAAGACGCATGTATCTTCCGTACTCTGTGAAGGGATATCTGAACATAGCCATAATACACTATTGTTTCACCAGTACGTGCACTCGCGCCGCGGCGTCGAATGCAAGAGGACATAGCCGAACTCATACGCCTATGAAGGAGTCAGAGACGCCTACGTCCCCGGGAACGATGGGGTGCCAGCATTCCGCACCTTCGCGTGGAGCGGGATGCAATGGCACTACTTATACAGCCATCGGGAGAACAGCCGGGTCATCTGTGGCATGACGACATATGTCATGAGCAGAACCATGACGGCAGCAATGATCATGACCTGGCCCCAGTTCGGCAAGGCACCGACAATATTCAGGAGGAGGGGGGGGACGATGAGGACGAGCGGGAAGAGGGCCAGCCAGGTGACGAAAGCCATTTTGATGCGTGGGGGCGGTGCACTGCCGGGATGATCCGGAACGGTAAACCAGTATTCGAGCCCGGTATGGCGCTGCACCTTGGTTTCCCCGGTGATAAGCGATTGCACGCGCTGCACCCACTGGCGTCGCACGTCGGACGTTTCCCACGCCATGAGATGCTCGTAGGTATCGAAGCGGAACACAATGATGTATTCCGGCCGTGATTTTTTCGATGGACGGATGATGCCGGTTCCGAGATGTCCCTCGAAACCGAGAGCATCGTTCATGATGCCCTTCAGCCAGGATTCGAAGTCTTCCTCTTTCCCCTTGCGCACGGTACGACGTACAACGGTGGTGAAAGGACCTTCGGTGTTTTCAGGAGGATTCGCTATCAGCGGATCGTGATGATCTATTTCGGAGACGGCTTGCGCGTTTTTCATACGCAATACAACATCCAGTCTACTGGGAAAATTCCATGTGTTTCGGCTGTCAGTGTGCTGAAAGCCTCAGAATTTGCCGGGAACGGGATGAGGATCTGGTATGCAGCTGCAGCAGATATATCCCTGCAGACGCGGGGGTGCCATCGGCATTCAATCCATTCCATTGAAGCGTCACGTTGCCATTGGAAGGAGGGACGGCGATGCGCTGCCGCACGCGTCCGAGCAGATCGTATATGCGAACTTCCCCGCCGGACAGCAACTCGCGTCCTGAACACACAATGGTGAGAGGCGAATTGCCTGTCCACGGCTGCGGGGCGATGGCTTTGATGCGGAGCTCCGTGGGTTGCGCGATACCCGATGCAGAGGAGACGGGGGAGGCGGTTTCGAGCAGCAGACGTGAAGGAGTGGACAGCGCGTGCATGATGCTGTTCGTGGCAACCAATGTATCCCCGTCGGTGTACAGCTCTCCGCCGTCATTGAGATTGATGTCGAAACGGGGGTAGTCTGCACTGCCGATTATGAGACGAATACGGTGTCCGGGGAGAAACGTGTGCGCCATTTCCTGCAACGTGATCGTCACTCCCACCGTTTCACCGGGGGTGAGCAGAATCTCCTTGTCCGTGCCCTCGCGAAACCGGGCACGTATGATGCCATCAGTGAGGATGATGGAGCGTCCGTCAGGCTGCACATCACAGAGCCGTACGCTGAAATCGGTGTCTGTTCGATCCGACTGCACGTGTAAATCTACCTGCATGCCGCCCTGAACACGGACAGCCTGCGTGAGCTCTGCCGAGGTGTAGAGAAGGACGTCATCACGCTGCTCAACGAGTGTGCGGATGTCGATAGGACCGGGATCAACGGTGTTGTCGAAGGGGTTGAACCTGGCACCGCCGTGGGATGGAGAGGGATCGCGGGGGTCGTAACTGAAAGTACGTGATTGTTCGGAGGCAGCAGGAGCAGCAGGTGTGAGGCTGCCATCGTCGTGCAGATACCACGACTGCTCTGCTGACGCGACGTCAGGCCAGCTGTCAGCTGTCTGCCAGGTATTGTCGCCCATCTGATAATATCGAAGCACAGGTTGCAGCGGCCATCCATTCTTCGCACCCAGCAGGTGATAGGCAAAGAATTGCAGGGCTGCTTCCTTTGCCACGTTTGCGCTCTCCGGGTACGTCATTTCTCCCTGGTTTTCGTGATCGACAGTACTGTGCAGCCAGGGTCCCATGATAAGTTTGTGCTGAGAGCGCACATTCACATCACTGCGCTCCCTGAGATCGTGAAAGGCCCGAAGCACATCGGTCGGGTAGTGGTCGTACCAGCCGCTGACCATGAGCAGAGGAACGGCGATCTCGTCAGGATAGTCATTCTGCTCCCGGATGATATCCCAGACCGCGTTTTCCACCGGCTGCGAGGTGATGATGCCCACGGTGACGAAACCGAGCCCGGACAGGCTCTCGACATGCTCACGCCGCAGCACACCGCCGTAGTAGTAATCGTTGTAGTCGGTACGGTAATCGATAATCATCGGCATCGCGCAGACGAGATGCGGTGGATGGTGGCTGGCGGTCTGGAACTGAATCATTCCCAGTGCCGATCCCCCATAGGTGCCGACCTTCCCATTGCACCACGGCTGCGCGGCTATCCATTCAACGAGATCATAGCCGTCGAGCCCACGATCATACGTACCAGCCGCCGCGTCTTTTGAACCGTAGAATCCTCTCCAGTCCGCGAAAACATAGTGATACGCACTGGTATCGAGGGGGAAAACAGTTTTCGGGAGATTCAGCGACACCCTGTACAACCGCTTGTTGTACGGTGTCTGCACCAGGATCACAGGTTTTGCTGCTATTCCACCGTTATGGTAGATGTCCGTGGCAATTTCTTTCCCGTCACGCATGGTGACAGCGGTTTCGACATAGGGGAGCTGCGCGGAAAGCTGTCCTGTGGAAAAGAGAATAACGAGAAGGATCCAGATGTATCTATATCGCATGGCGTCTCTGTGAATGTTCGATGGGGATGCACTTCTGGTACATAGACACCGCGGTGGCGGCAAGGTTTATCAGGCGGTTCGAATCTTTTCAAGGCACTGAAACGCTGAACGTATCAGGTTGGGACCGCTCAATTTGGAATTACGTCGAGACGTCCTCCCCGGCGACGGAATGGGTACCGGACATACTCGGCGTTCAGTCCGGATACTTCATTTCCCAGGCTGCGAAGCAGTGGCAGGGGGATGGTAACGCCGTGAGGAAGAATATAGGGGATGAGTTCGTATCGACCTGCTTTGAGCTTATACTGGGGGATGTTGAGTATGAACGATCGTGTATGTGGAATCTGACCGATTTGCACGAAATCTCTCAGCTCAATCCCGGTGACTGTCGTGGAGAACAACTCCACCCCGTCCGTATCGATGTTGTGCAGAAACATGGGACCTTCCACCCCGTCGAGCATGCGGGGAAAATACACTTCCGTCGGTGCGCCGGGGGCCTGGAGCTCGACGACCACTGTGAGCACGCGCGGACTGTCTGCTTCGATGACGGTTCTGCTCAGCGTCGTGGTGATGGAAAACTGCTGTTGCAAGTAAAGGTTCTGTCGAAGTGCGCCGTCCCTGTCAACGACATCGTTGTCGAAAACGAAGAGTCCATCACGCACGGCGAGTGAAACCGAGCGCAGCGAGTAATTTCCGAGGAATGCGTACAGGGTGAAGATGCCGCTCAGGCCGCCATTTCCCCCCTGTACTGCTGCCGGAGGCAGCGTGAAGCTGAACGCGCCATCCGCGTCGGAATACGTCGAAAGGTTGAATCCCGACAGCCAGAGGTATACGCCGCTGTTGTCATTGCCGTCACTGAGCTGAACCTTGCCTTTGATCGTGCGCTGCGTGGGTGCGATTTCTGCTTCGCTCTCGAAGGGATTGTCCGTGCATGCCACGAGAAACATGGGTAGAAGGACGAGAAGTATCAGGCGATGTGGCGCGGGTGCACGTCTTGTTTTCATGTTTTCCATCAGAACTGCACGCCTCCCGTGACATAGTATCTTCTATCGCGAATGGCGAGACCGGAGAGTGTCGTTTCGCTGTCATTGAGAATATTGCGCAGGCTCACGTTCAGGAAAAAGCGCAGCCTGCCGATCGGAAAATGCTTGCTGGCATGGATATCCAGGTTGGAAAATGAAGGCAGGGTCACTTCCGTCCATCCTCCATCGGTGCTGCGGAGCAAGCCGATCTGTTCGCTCTCACTGAAGTGAAACAGCTGCAGGGAATATCCTTCATGGTCGACTGACAGGCTCAGTGTCTGTTTACTGTCGCTCTTGAACGGAAACGCCGCCTGTTCGGAAATGAAATAGCGGGAATTCCCGAATTCTGCCAGCAGTTTTTTCCCGAAGAAATACACACCTATGCTGCCCTCCAGTCCGGAAATCTGGGCGTCGTCCACATTGTCATAAATCATGAGGGGAATGCCCGGGGAGGCGATCGGACGAAACTTGTTCACGTAGCTGTTCTGGAAGAAGCTGCCGGTAATTTCCCAGCCGCTGACGGCGCCCGAGGATATCTCGCGTGCGAGTGTCGCCCCGAGTTCCACGCTGCGGTTGCGTTCCGGGTCGAGGCTGCTGTACTCCTGATTGTCGTACAGGAGTGCGGGTGTAAGAATCTGCTGCTGCAGGGTCGGATACTTGATATTATTGCCGTAGGTGAGAAAGACGTCCAGCAAGAAATCCTCTTTCAGTCCACGCAGGTTCACGGCGAATTTGAAAAGCGTGTGGCTCCAATCATGATTGTCGAATAGTCCATCGAGACGGGAGTCTTCGCGAAGTGTCGCATCGACACGCGCATCGGTGACGATATCCTGGCGCAGGCTCATATCCACATTGAATGTCTGGAAGAAATCCGAACCCGTTTCGCCATGCATCTTGCCAATGCCGACGAAACCATGTCGTTCCCGCTGAAGGCGTGCAGCCGCGACGCCGACCGGTTCCATGTTGTACGCCAGGAGTTGATCCTCCAGATCGAGGTCCGCTGAACTGAACTGATAGGAAAAGCGCAAGTCGAGCAATCCCGTGTCCCACCCCTTTTCGAGGCGAACGTTGAACGCATCTTCCGCAGTACTGCGCGCAAGCGCGACTGCCTGATCGCGAATGGTGATATCCTGCGACAGGTTATTCCACGAGAGTGCCAGTGTCAGGTCGTCAACGCCCCCGATGCTTCCGTTGTACTGTAATCCGGCAAGTTGATCCAGGTCGTCGAGGTTTTCGACATCGCGTTCGTTGACATATTCAACGGAGGAGTAGCGCCACTGTGCACGCAGTTCATTCTTCGTTCCATCACTGCCGCCGAAGGTCCATCCCACATTTGCGCTGTGGTGCAGACTGTTGTTCGTCAGCTTGTACTCAGGCATGTCCGAAAAGGCGCGCTTCTGTCCACCATTGCGCACGCTGTAGCTCCCGGTCATATGGCCGTAGCGTTGGAACAGCTGCAATCCCCAGATTCCGGAATCGTAGCTGCCGATCTGCTGCGTTGCCCGCAGCGAATAATCCCGATCCTCTTTCGGCACGATGTTGATCACCCCGGAAAAAGCTTCCGAACCGAAGAGCACCGTATTGCTTCCTTTGATGATCTCGAAGCGCTCGATGTCGGCCAGATCGATCAGCGACATATCGAAGGTATTGGAGTAGTTGCTGTTGAGGCGGATGCCGTCGTAGAGGATGATGACCTCGTCGGTGTTGCCACCGCGGATGGAGATACGCTTCGTGCCGCTGATCTCTTCATCGACCTGCACGCTGTGATCGGTACGGAGCAAATCCCCTGCATCCACATACCCGCGGATTTCAAATTCGCGTGCTTCAATGGTCTCCACGCGCTGCGGCAGCTCGCGATGCGCGAGATCCTCACGGCGTTCCCCGGTGATTTCTGCGCTCTGAAGGGGAATGATACGCGGCTGGAGCAGCACCTCCTTCTTCCCGCGAAGGTCCTTGAGTGTGATATGCAATTCATCGTAAGAGACATGCCGGAACATCAGATCAGTATTGAGCGGGAGGTCTTCAAGGCGCAGGGAGAACCTCCCGGAGATATCCGTCGTCGTTCCAATGTTCTTCCCCGTAACGGTGATTGCGACATCGGGGATGGGTCGATACGAGTTCCTGTCTCTCACCGTTCCCTCGAGCAGGATGCTCTGTGCGAACAGCGGGGGAACAGTGCAGAGGAGAAACAGCGTGAGCCCAAAAATCCTCAGCCCCATGAATGCCCTATGATGTGATGCAGGCATCATGCCGGAATCTACACGATAAACCGTACGCTTACAAACATTGTGTGATCTTCTGACGACGGAACATTGGTCCATAACGCCGATTGCTCTATTTTGACGGCATGTGGGTTATTGACTAGACACGAATTATGGAATTTGGTTTCCTGCAGTCCGACTCGGTACTGCAATACATTGTATTTCCGCTGCTGATTTTTCTGGCGCGCGTGATCGACGTGACGCTTGAGACCATACGGATTATCCTGATCTCCCGCGGACTCAAGCTCGTCGCCTCCATCATGGGATTTTTTGAAATCCTCGTCTGGCTTATTGCGCTGGGACAGATCATGCAGCGTCTTACGGATCCGATCAATTACATCGCATATGCGAGCGGATTCGCCGTCGGAAATTATGTCGGGATCTGGATTGAAAATCGCCTGGCGATGGGACTCGCCATTCTGCGTATCATCACGCAGAACAATTTCATGGAAATCGTAATCGCCATTCAGAGCATGGGATACGGAACGACATATGTGGAAGCGCATGGGGAAAAGGGACCGGGCGTTATCGTTTTCGCTGTTGTCAAGCGCAAGGACGTGCGAAACATCACCACTGTCATACGGAAAATTGACCATGACGCGTTCTACACTGTCGAAGATGTCCGCTCCGTCAGTCAGGCGACATTCCCGACACAGCGTGTAGGTCGCCGTTCATCCCGTTTTGGGATGATGAAGCGCGTTGGGAAGTAGCAGCAGCGTCGGGAAGTAGCAGCTGCCTCAGCGCAGAATCTGCAGGCGCCGGATGCTCCGCTGGCCGTCAGCTTCAAGAACGCAGTGATAGGTCCCGGGCTCCAGTCCATCGCTCTCCCACAGCACGGTGTGCTGCCCGCCATCCATTTCCGCATCCAAGACTGTCGCCACGACACGCCCGAGCAGATCGGTGACCGTGATGCGCGCCTGCATGCGGGATGGCAGGAAAAAGGGAATTGCCGTTGTGGGTGCGACGGGATTCGGATAGTTCTGCAGCAGCTGGATACGACCTGCCAGCGGTCGCGAATTCTCTGTGCCCGTGCTGTTGAGAACGACCACGGTGGTCTGTGCTGTTGCAGTGCAGGTTCCGTTCGAGACTTCCACCGTCACCGTGTATTCACCGGTTGCCGTATAGCGATGCAACGGAGAGGGATCACTGCTATTTCCACCGTCACCGAAATCCCAGTCCCAGGAGTAGACTCCCTGTGCAGAGACGGAAAAATGCACTTCAGGATCGGTATCGAGATAGACGGTATCAGCGGAAGACGTAATCTCAGCCTGGAGTCCGGGAAGCACCTCGGCCGTGAACTCGGCAAAGCCTCTGCCGACAAAATTTTCGTTGACGAAAGTCCAGGTTTTTGTCCCGGCATCGCCCGCCTGCAGCAGGCAGTCGCTTCCCTCTGCGACCCAGAGCGGGTGCGTGTCGTCAAAGGGAGGTCCTGCTGCTTTCACTGAGACCGAATCACCCTCGAACCAGTTCATCCAGCCCTCTTCAGAATCGGCTGCGGTAAGGGAGAGATTACTGCCCTCGCAAATTACATCCGGACCACTGACGGTGGGAGAGGGGAGGGGAGGATATTCCGTAATGATGGAAGTTTTCGGGTCCCCGACGATGGTGGCCATCCAGGAAATCGTCGGATTGGTCATATAATAGCTCTCCGCGAGATTGTACCCGCGCAGATAGCGATTGAACAGCACGTTCACCCATGTCAGTGCGATGTCATATGGCTCAAACACGTACCCGCTCGCCCCGGTGCAGCCTTCCGCGAAGAGGTCGGCGATGCGGGATTGTCCCCCGGTTTGTCCGGGAGTAAAATTACGAGCGGACGTCGATACATAGGTTTCCGCGAGTGAACCGGGGAGCCAGGTGTTCTGGGGGCGGGCGTGGCTGGTGAAATAATGATCAAAATGGTCGTTGGATCCCCAGCTCGCATAGCCCATGACATTCCGCTGTTCGGTTACATAGACGGAGTCTGTGTTGACCAGTGCATTCCAGCCGAATCCTTCAACGACTGTTCCCGCCTCGCCGAGATTGTTGTCATACGGATCGAGCGTGATGGGAATCGGATCCCGGTCGAAAACGAACAGCGCACTGTCTTTGTTCACGAACGTAAACGGTCCGCTGCGATCAATCATGCTGAACACATCCTCCTTCGTCAATCCCGTCAGCCTGGTGGTGAGGAACATGTCATACGGCTGGGCGGGACTGCTGCCCGGGATAATGGATTTCCGGTTGTAGTGTTCGTCCTTCATGAAATAGGCCTGCGTGCGGATCGAGCCGGGAGGGATGATGAGCGTATTACGTCCTATATGCGCCGAGAAATATCCAAGCACCAACATGATTTCAGCGTCAAACGCTGCATTCCGCGGATCCGGTTTGTAAAGGTCTCCACCGTATGTCACGCGCAGGGGAACGCCTTTCGTCGTCACCAGGTAATTCAGTGTGTCGACCAGTCCGCTCGATGCAAGATAGTCCTCAATCTGTGCGCGCACATCGGTGAATTTCTCCCCTGTGATGGTTTCCGTCGCCGGCGCATCGATATAGATCACGTTGCGCTGTGGAATATCCCGTCTGAGCATGAAATATTCACCGATCGCAACTGAATTCGTATCGTTCGTGTTGATTATCAGTCCCACATCGTCATAGTTGACAGGGGCCTGGGCGAAAACAGTGATGGGCAGCAGGCTGACGAGGAAAAGCAGACGCAGCAACTTCATAACGACGCTCCAAATATGGCTGGCGAAGTGGAATGCCGCAACAGGGTATTCAGGCGGAAGGGTAGAGATGAGTTGTTCCTGCAGCGGTCTCAGAAAAAGTAGCGTATTCCTGTACGTGGATCAAAAAATAGACGCGCTTTTCATCCCTGATTATCATGAAAATTTTGTAATCTAATACACATGAAACATCAGTATCCGTACAAAACAATACCTGCTTTCCTCTTATTTGTGGGGCTTTCCTACCTGTTTCCGATGCTAGGACTCCAGGCGCAGGAACGGGACCCGTGTGGTTTTGCCAGTGAACAGGGGCTCGGTCGTAAAAGTGAGGCTCAGCGCTGGGGGTATGATTTTGCGGATATGCTGGCGAATGTGCAGGCGTGGAACCTGCATCCGTCAGTGGATGCGCAGCTGCTCGGGTACAGCGTGCAGCGTCGTCCTCTGTTCCATCTGCAGATCACGAATCCCGCATCTCACATCCCGAAACGCCGAATCTGGCTTCATGCTCGCACGCATCCCATCGAGAGTGAATCGTCTGAAGTACTTCGCGCGCTCATAGACGAGCTGCTGTCGGATTCGCCGCTCGCGGAGCGGGTGCTGGACCATTGTGTTATCGACATCCTTCCCATGGTCAATCCGGATGGAGTCGTGCTGCGTTACCCGCGGGAAAATGCAAATGGAGTTGACCTCGAGAGCAACTGGGGCTCGTCCACACCCGAGGCGGAAGTGAATGCGCTTCGCAACCGGCTGCGCAGCTTGATGCAATCAGACATGCCGATCGAGATTGCGCTGAATCTTCATTCCGCGTACGACTGCAAACGGTATTTCGTCTATCATGCCGCCGAGGGGAGTTCCATACTTTTTACACAGCTGCAGCAGCAGTTCATCAATGCCGTGCGCACAGCGTTTCCCGGGGGAATCGAGCCATATGATTATTTTGTGAGCTGGACAGGCGGTACCCCCGACCGTTATCCCGAAAGCTGGTTCTGGCGCAATTACGGCGAGTCGGTCATGGCCCTGACGTATGAAGATATGAACTGCACCGCAGCTGGTGACTTCGATCGCACCGCCCGGGCCCTGTTAGAGGGATCGCTTGCGTATCTGGGGATTGATGGACCGCTGGATGCGCATCCGATGGCAGCAGCACAGGCTCCCGAGATCGAAGGATTATTTCCGCAACCAGCACATGTCGATGGCAGCTTTACGCTGCAGCTGGGCGGTGCAGCAGGCGGGTCATCGGTGCATATTGCACTGTATGATGAGCTGGGAAGAATGGTTCGCCGCATCTGGGAGGGAAGAATGACCGCAGAGACGCGCAGCCTGCAGATCCCGCTTTCCGGACTTGCGGCAGGGAGTTATCATCTCGTCTTGCATTCCCCCGCCGGCATGCAGCGCCGATTGCTGTTGATCGGTGGCTGATTGCTGTTGATCGGTGGCTGATTGCTGTTGATCGGTGGCTGATTGCTGTTGATCGGTGACTGATTGCTGTTGATCGGTGACTGAGGGAAGCGAGTGGAGGGCCTCGCACCGCTAGGGCATCAGTACCGGCTGCAGAACTGTATGCTCATTCCACTGCAGCTCCAGCATGTAGCACCCCGCAGGGAGATCATCGACCGGCAGGGTGGCGACATGTTCTCCACCGGGCAGGGTCGTATGCAGGATGTTTGCTCGTGAGCGGCCGAGTAGGTCCCTGAGCCGCAGACGAACCATCCCCTGGTCCGGCAGCGTGATGTGTACCGTGCTGCCCGATGCGAGCGGATGCGGGGAGACAAGCATTTCGGGGAGGGGAAGTGCCACAAGTCCTTCCGGGTGTCTGCAGGACCCGTTTACGCAGATACGGCCGTTCTGCACAAGGAGCGCTGTTCCGGGATACAGCATCATTCCATCATTGATACGGACGCTGTCGAGCGTGATACTGTCGCAGGGAGGACTCGCCATTGCGCCAAGGAATAGCAGGGAAAACACGGCGCCGGTATCGTCCAGGACGCTGGGGAGCGTCAACCTCGTATGTACGAATCCCGGGCTGCCCCATTCCACCGCCAGCTGCTGTGTGTCGCTGCCCGGCGGCAGGGTGCCGTCCACCTTTCCTGAACCGCCCAGGTTGGTATGCGCATTCGGGAAGCTGATGTACAGTTCCAGCTGCCGAATTCCGGTGAAGCGTGGCAGACTGTCGATGTGGAGGTAAATCTCATCATTGCCACCGGGCTGAAGCAGCAGGGTGCGTGGCTGAAATGAAAAAGCGATACGATCATCCTCAGCTTCGCCGAGAAGCAGCAGTGTATTGAACGCACCGCAGCTGTTGACGATGTGCAGTGTATCGGTGAACGTTCCGCTGCGTGATGGTAAAAACTGCAGTTGCACCTGCAGCTGTGCGCCGGGAGCGATGTGCACGGGAAAGCTCACCGGGGATAGCACAGAGAACATTCCGGTGGGAAGTGACAATCCTTCGAGATCGACAGCTACCGCGCCGGTATTGCGTAGTGAAACCGTAGCAGTACGGCTGCTTCCCGTTGCAGTGGTTGCGAAGGCGTACGACGAGGGATTGAACGTGAGGCGCGGCAAGGTGCCGCGAATGCGCAACGTGTCATAAATCCGTTCCCCGCGCTGGGAGACACAGGTGAGTATGGCGGAAAACAATCCTTCGCGGTCAAGTTGAATCTGAAGCGGAAGTTCGTGGGTTAGACCGGGTCCCACATTCAGGGGCAGCGAAACCGGTGCGAGATTGAAGACGTCCACATCGCCGTCAAGCGATACATCGGTGATCGTCAGGACTTCGTTCGACGGGTGATTGTTGAGCAGCAGAAGCGACGTGTCAATGATGACAGGTTCACAGACGTTGTGTGTCCCGGCATTCATTGAAATCCGCGTCGGCGCGGAGAGGCTGATGTCATCGATCCGGTGTTCGTTGAACGCGGAGCCGGTAGCAGCGGTGAAGCCGAAGTATCCATCGTAAGGGAAGAAATTAAGAATTGACGTATTGAGGCGACGGACACCATCGATCCAGCCTTCGATGTAGCCGTCGTGGAAACGCACCTGCAATGTGTGCCAATTGCCGTCTTCAAGCGTGCCCGGTACGAGCGTTTCGTATTGAAGGTGATTATCGGCGCGATCCCGCAACAGGGCGATATGTTCCTGCGACGGATCGTTCTGCCCCGAATTTTCGTATGTGTCGAACTCCATTCCGAATCCCACACAGCCGTCGAAGTTCAGCGTCCCTCCTCCCGCGGAAGGATAATCGTACACAGCGCCCATGACGAAGGCGATGCCGTCGGCACCGCTCTGATTCGCCGGCGTGTTGACGCCGAAGCGCGCACGGAAGCTCAAATCGAATGTATTGATGGGAAGCCGCCGCAAGAGGTAGAGGCGTCCTGCCTGCGCGGGCTCCTCCGGGGTGAGGATGAAATTCCCGTTTGCCGCATCATGACGGCTGTTGGTGCCGAGGAAATAGCTGCCGGCGTCGAAGCTGCTGAAATCCTCCTCCCAGATGTTGCTTCTCCATGGGAGCGGGGCCTGAGCTGCGGTCACCCCTGGCAGGAACAACAGCAGAGCGAGCAGGAGCAGCGGAGCGGGCAGCTGCAGCAGGTTAATCGAAGATCGCGCTGAACAGCCTGTCGATGTCGGTGAGATCCTCGAAACAGTGATCCGGTTTGTGTTTTGCGAGTTCATCATAACTGTAACCTCCGGAGGCGACGCCGATGCTCCGCACGTTCAGATGCCGTCCGCAATCGATGTCATGCGGGGTGTCGCCGATAATCACAATGTCTTTTGCCTTGAAGGTGGCACCGGTTCGGTCATATGCGCGCGCTGCGGCGATTGCCGGCAGTTCATGCCGGTGAAACGCGTCGTTGCCAAAGGCGCCGAAAGTGAAATGCTGCAGCAGTTCCGGCGGCGTAAGCTTGATACGCGCTCCCTGCAGCATGTTGCCTGTCAGCAGTGCAACGGTGGCGACCTGTTCAACGGCGAGAGCGGCGAGGAGCTCCCGAACGCCGGGGAGTACGGTCACGTTGTCACGGTTGAGACGCTGTTCGAGCAGTCTGAAGAAGGTATCGAACGTTTTTTCGCGAAGCTCGCTGATCTGCGTGTCATCCGCACCCGATGCCCGCATGATGTCCGTATAAATCTGCTGATCAGTTTTTCCCGCGAGATCATATTCCTTCGCAGCGCTTGTACGCTGCAGCGCTTCGTCCAATGCTTCGGCGAAAGTCGTGCGGGCGATGCCGTTTGTCGAGATCAGCGTACCATCAATATCGAAAAGAATGAGGCGGAGATACTGTTGCGTTTTCATGGTTCTGTGGGACGTGGGACACTGTGATACAGAATGGCGTCGGTCAGGCGCGGGAAATGCGTGCCAACGAACGTGTAGAGCTTTCCTTCAGGACTGACCACGATTTCCCTCCTCCGGCGTTCGACACAGCGCAGAATGGCGCGGGCGACGCGCAGGGGATCGCTCGTGGGCACCTTCCGGCTGCTGCGTTGCGGCACAGAGAAGGTCATGCTGTTGAAAAAGGCCGTATCCGTGCGGGCCGGACACACAACGCCAAGGTGTACGCCGAAGGGACGAAGTTCGAGCCGAAGCGCTTCACTGAATCCCTGTAACGCGTATTTGGACGCACAGTACGCGGCATTATACGGCACTGCACGTTTTCCGATGGTGGAGGAGATAAGGACGACGCTTCCCCTGCGCTTCGCGATCATTGAGGGAATGACTGCACGTGTTGCAGCCATGGCACCATCGATGTTTACACGAAGCAGTGGAGCGACGTCGCTCCATGGTGTCTGTGCGAAAGGTCCGTATTGGCCCACCCCGGCGTTGATAATTGCGATGGAGATATCCTTCTCCTCCGCGATGCTGCCAAGTTTGTCTACCGTACCTTCCGCGTCGGAAACGTCAATAAGCAGGGGTTCGCAGCTGCCGGTTCCTTCCGCATGAATCTCCTCGGCGAGACTCTCAAGTCTCGTGCCGGTTCGCGCGGCGGCGATCACATGGCAGCCCCTTGTGGCAAAGAGCTTCGCCGTTGCGCGTCCGATGCCTTCGGACGCACCGGTAATGAGCACGGTTGAGCGGTTTAAACGCATGTACAGCCGATTGAAATGATCATTTCCATTCCTTCAAGTATACAACACGCAAACTTGCGATTCATCCTTGAAATGAATAAACTGAGCGAACGAATAATTGTCAAAATCACCTGAAAAACATCGTTCATTACGCTGCATTCGGCTATTGAGGGACTATGCCTCCAAAGGACGAAATACTGATCGTCGACGATGAAGAAATGATGTGCCTGGTGCTGGGGGGCGTGTTCGAGGACGCGGGCTACGCGGTACGAACGGCCTCCAATGGCGAGCAGGCGCTGAAACTGATAAGTGACCGCCTCCCGGACGTGTTGCTCATGGATATCATCATGCCCGGACTGACAGGGATGGAGGTCCTTCGTCGTGTAAAAACGATAGACGATACCTTCCCCGTCATTCTCATGACCGCCATGGCCGGTGTCACGGGCGCTGTAGACGCTATGCGTGATGGCGCCTTCGACTACATCGCCAAGCCTTTTCACAATGATGAACTTCTCCGCGTCGTCGGGGAGGCGGTAAAGCGGAACAAGCCGCGCACTGACCTTTTCAACGTACAGAACAATGGAGGTGGTGATTCCCAGCAGGATCCCATTCTGCATGACATGGGGACCAGTGAGGTCATCACAGAACTTGCCGCGCGCACAAGGAAAGTGGCGAAGAGCAATTTCGACGTGCTGATTACGGGAGAAACAGGAACGGGAAAAGAGCTTATTGCACGCGCCATCCATAGCATGAGCGGGAGAGCTGACAAGCCGTTCATTCCTGTCGACTGTGGTGCAATCCCCGAGGCTCTGCTCGAAAGTGAGCTTTTCGGTCACGAAGAGGGGGCGTTTACCGACGCGAAGAATCAGAAAAAAGGAAAATTCGAACTCGCGCAGGGTGGGACGATATTTCTCGATGAGGTGCCAAATATGTCCTGGGCTTCGCAGGCCAAGCTGCTGCGTGCGCTGCAGGATCGTGCCATTTTCCGTGTCGGCGGGGGAACGTCCATCAGTATCGATGTCCGTGTCATCGCAGCAAGCAATACGGAGTTGCAATCGCTGATTGAAAAGAAAGATTTCCGCGCGGACCTCTACTACCGGTTGAAGGAATTTTCCATCCATGTCCCTGCGCTGCGTGAGAGGAAAGGTGACATCCCGTTCCTGGTTGATAAGTTCATCGAACAGACGAACAAGGAACTCGGTAAGCAGGTGAAGGGATGCTCGGCAGCTGCAATGGATGCTCTTATCATGTTCGAGTGGCCGGGTAATGTGCGTCAGCTCCGCTCCACTGTTCGCTCGAGCGTGCTGCAGGCATCGGAGGTCGTGGAACTCGAACACCTCGAATTCATGGATGGAACCGTCCCAGGCACTCCAAACCCGGGCAGTGCTCCCATACCGCGGCTCGAAGAGGGCGCGGCACTGAAGGACCATGTCAAAAAGCACATCGCCCAGGTCGAACGCCAGATCATTCTGGAAACCCTGAACACCACGAACTGGAACAAAGCGAAGACCGCACGTGTCCTGCAGGTTGCGTACAACACGCTGCTGTCGAAAATCAACGAATACGATTTGCAGAATCCGAACGGCTGATACTCAGTCCGAACATCACAGCGTTATGTCTGTTTCACTGCGCCGTTGCGTCTTCCATGACCTCATCCGACCAAGATCGCTATGCTGTCCTTCTGATCGAAGATGATCGGGATCAAATACAGTTTATCAGCACCATCCTGGGGCAGGACGCAAGCAGTGTGCAGGAATTGCGGGCGGCCGAAGCGCTGGAAGCGGGGATAGAGATCGCGCTCGAATGGGAGCCCGATTGTATCCTGCTCGATCTGAACCTGCCGGACAGCGACGGACTGGACACGTTCCGGCGCATGAACGCCGCGGTGCAGGAAATTCCCATCATCATCTTCAGTGGCAATACTGACGAAGACATTGCTGTCGAAGCGGTGCGTCTCGGTGCGCAGGATTATATCATCAAGGGCGATGCGCGCGAACCTCTGCTGTCACGCAGCATCCGCTACGCGATCGAACGCAAGCGCATTACATCGGAATTGCGTCACACGCAGGAGGAACTGGCTGAGCGGAACAGCGCGCTGCAGGTAGCACGAGAGCAGCTGCAGGCCGAGCGTGATATGTTTGTCGCGGGTCCGACCATCGTCATTCAGCGTCTCGCACAGCCACCGTTCGGCATTCTTTACGTTTCGCGGAATATTGTGCGACTCGGCTATCAGCCTGTCGCACTCAGGGAGGACGAAGAGGGGGGGCTGGCCCTGTTGCATCCGGAAGACCGTGACAGTGTCGTGGAAAAATGGGAACGACAGATTGCGGAGGGGACCGAAGTACTGGAGATCGACTATCGCATGCTCGACCAGAAACAGGAAACTGTCTGGGTGCATGAGACAACGCGTCTGCAGCGGGCCGGGGATGATGTCCCTGTTTCACACACGGCATACATCGTAGATATCAGCGGGAGGAAGCGGGCGGAAAACCGTCTGCAGGATACGCAGCGGCGCTTTGAGACCATACTCGAAAACATCGACGAAGCGCTGTATGAGATTGATATCAACGGGCGCTTTACCTTCCTGAGTCCCGGCATTTCACGCATTATCGGGTACAGCGCCGATGAACTCACAGGCATGCCCGTGGCTGATATTCTGCTTCCGGACAGAAGAGCGGAGTGGGCGGAGAGTTTGCTGTCCATGCTCCAGGGTCGCTTGTCCGATTGCGAATACCCGGTGCATGCAAAAAACGGCAGCGAGTATATCCTCCACTTCAGTGGACGCCGGCGCATGCAGGCAGATTACCTGGTCGGACTCAGTGGCGTGATTTCCGATGTGACGGAAAAACGCGGGACCGAGGATGCGCTGCGCGATGTGCGTACGGAGACGCAGCAGTATCTCGACATCGCCGGTGTCATGCTGCTCTCTCTTGATCTCGAAGGCCGGATCAGCATTATCAACCGCAAAGGCTGTGAGCTGCTGGGCTATCAGGAGCATGAGCTGGTGGGGAAGGACTGGTTCGAACTCTGCATTCCCGAGCGCGACAGGGAACAGCTCCGTCGATATTTCCACAGAATTGTAGATGGGGAAGTTGACCAGCCGGAGACCCACGAGAATGTTGTGCTGAACAGGGAGAAAGAGGAGCGCTTGCTTCGCTGGCACAACGCCCTGCTGCACAACAGCAAGGGCAGGCTCGTCGGCATTCTCAGCAGTGGGGAAGATATCACCGAGCGGCGTAGAATCGAGAAGGAAGTACGGGGATCCCGCGAACTGCTCGACCTCGCGCTCTGGGGTGCGAATCTCGGCGCATGGGAGTTTTCACTCGATACCGGAAGGATGTCGCTTAACCGCCGTGCTGCGGAGATGCTCGGGTACGACGAAACCGATCTGCCCGTGTTCGAGGAGTTCCGTAAGAAAACCCTGCCGGAGGAGGACCAGGGACGGTTGGAGGAATTGCTTCGCGACCATCTTGACGGCGTGACGGATTTCTACCAGGCGGAGACCTGGATGATTTCTGCAAAGGGAGATTGGAAGTGGATACTCGAGCGAGGGAAAACCGTCGAGTATGACTCCTCCGGTCGTCCCCTGCGCGTCTCCGGAACCTATCTCGATCTCACCGAGCGCAAGTATGCGGAAGTCGCTCTCGAGGACAGTGAGCGGAAGTTCCGGCTGCTGGCAGAAAATTCAACGGATATCATCTGGACAGCGGACGCGGAACTGAATCTTACCTTCGTCAGCCCTTCCAGCGAATTCATTCTCGGGTATACCCCGGACCAGGTCATGAAGCTGGGTTTTGAAAAGCTGGTGCATGATTTTCAGCGAGAGGATGTGATCGCGCTCATGGAGCAGCGGGTCCGGGAAGGAAAGGACGGAGATATCTCGCAGCGAAGCCTGCGCACCGAAGCACAGCTCCGGAAAAATGACGGTTCGTTGCTCTGGGTTGAAATCGTGGCCACACCTGTGCTCGATCACAGCGGCAAGGTGGTTACCGTTCATGGCAATACGCGCGATATCCATAAACGAAAACTCGCACAGCTGGCACTCAAGGAGAGTGAAGAGAAATTCCGGCTTCTCGTCGAGAACCAGACCGACCTTGTCGTCAAGGTCGACCTGGATGGACGTTTCCACTTCGTGAGTCCCTCATATTGCGAACTCTTCAAAAAGACGGAAGATGAACTGCTCGGTGAGACGTTCTTCCCGCTCGTGCATGAGGACGACCGGAATGCAACGCTTGAAGCGATGAAGGGGCTGTTCGAGCCACCGTACATCGCACATATCGAACAGCGTGCCCTGACGAGGGATGGATGGCGATGGCTCGCGTGGGTGGATACGGCAGTGATGGACGAAAACGGGGAGGTCTCGGCCATTATTGGTGTGGGACGTGATGTCACCGAGCGTAAGATGGCAGAGCTGGCGCTGATAGAGAGTGAAAAGCGGCTCCGCAGTGTCATCTCAAATCTTCCTGTCATCCTGTTTACCTATGACACGGATGGGATTTTCCTGCTTTCCGAAGGGAAAGGGCTGGAGTCTCTCGGACTCGAGTCGTCCCAGGTCGTGGGACAGTCGGTGTTCGATATTTACGGGGACAATCCTTCCGTGCTCGACGCAGTGCGGCGCAGTCTTGAGGGAGACAGTTTCACCGAGGTCAGTAATGTTGGCGAACACTATTACGAGACCTGGTACACGCCACTGAAAAACGATCGCGGAAAACTCACACAGGTCATCGGCGTGGCTGTCGATATCACCGGGCGCATTCGCGCTGATCATGAGCTTCGCCGTTACCGCGATCATCTCGAGGAGCTTGTCGAAGCACGTACGCTCGAACTGGAGCGCGCCAATGAGCGCCTCAAGCGTTTCCGGTTTGCGCTCGACAGTGCGGCGGACAATATTTACATCGTCGACCCGGAGACGATGAAATTCGTGGATCTGAATGAAAGTGCCGTACGGGCACTGGGGTATTCACGCGAAGACCTCATGAACATGGGTCCTGCCGATATCCAATCGAGCGGACAGAGTGAAGACTACCTGCAGATGTATCAGGACGTCCGTCAGGGCAAGACTGAAGTCGGCATGTTCGAAACGCGGCATCGGCGGCAGAACGGCAGCGACTTCCCTGTCGAAGTATTCGTCCGTTCCTTCGAAATCGTCAGTGGTCAGCTTCTCGTCGCCACCGCACGCGACATCACGCGGCGTAAGCAGGTGGAGATGGCGCTTAAGGACAGTGAGTCCAAATACCGGAACGTCCTCGAGAACGCAAACGAAGCCATCATCGTGCTGCAGGACAACCTGCTGAAATTCTTCAATTACAAGGTACTTGAACTTACGGGACTCGCTGAGCGAGAACTGGTGAATATCTCAATTCTGGAGTTTGTACATCCCGAAGACCATCAATCCGTCAAGCTGCAGTACGAAAAACGTATCGCGGGGCAGCATCTCCCCGACAGTTACGACGTACGCATGTTCGACAGCAACGGCACCATCAAGTGGATGGAAGTCCGCGACGTGCTCATCACCTGGGAAGGCGAACCCGCAACCCTGAACTTCTTCAATGATGTCACAGCGCGAAAGAACGCGGAACATTACATCCGTTTCCAGGCATCCCTGCTGAGCATCGTACGCAACTCCGTGATTGCCATCGATCTGACGGGACGCGTCACCTACTGGAACCGGTATGCTGAGATTCTCTATGGTTGGCCGGCTTCCGAAGTCGAGGGCCGAAAGCTCAGCGAAATCCCCAGCTTTGGCGAGGAATTCCGTGAGCAGCTGCTTCCTGTATTGCATCAGCGGGGACAGTGGGAGGGCGAGGTCGACCGACGCCGTCGTGACAGCGCTCCACTTGCGATTTACGCGGTCTGGAACGCCATCGTCCATGAGAACAAGGTCACCGGCTATGTCGGTATCGGCATCGACCTGAGCGAGCGCAAGAAACTCGAGCGCGAACTGCTGCAATCGCAGAAACTCGCGTCCCTGGGCATACTCTCCGAGGGAATCGCCCACGAATTGCGCAATCCCCTCGGGTACGCAAGTTCTGCTGCGCAGCTGCTGAGGAGAAAGCAGAATCCCACACCCGAAGAACTCGACAAGTTCAGCACCGCGATTCACACCGGGGTTGACAAGGCGAACAAGATCGTCGAAAACCTGCTGCTCATCGGCAAGCCGAAGGGACAGCTGATGAAAAAGCAGGTCGACATCATCGATATCATCGAAGAAGCCGTTGAGCTGCTGCACGAACACGACCTCGGCAAGGGAGTGACCATACAGACCGCCTTCCACGACAAACCGCTGCTGATCAACGGCAACAGGGAAATGGTTGTGCAGTTATTCTACAACCTCTTCACCAATGCCGTCCACGCCATGAACGGGCAGGGGCGCATCCAGGTGGAAGGTGAGCGCAGCGACGAAAAGAATCTTGTTCGCGTGTGCGACAGCGGTCCAGGCATTCCCTCGGAATACATCGAACACATCTTCGATCCATTCTTCACGACCGCCAAGGGAGAAAAAGGCGACAAGGGCGTGGGACTCGGACTCACCCTCTGCTACTTCATCATGGAAGACCACGACGGACGTATCGAACTCGATACCGACACCGACGAAGGAGCGGCCTTCCTGCTTTCCTTCCCCGTAGATACGTCGGCCACACAGTAACCCGAACGCTGAGTTCCAGATATTCTGCACCTATTCAACGAATTGCATAGTTATGCAATACGTTGTATACATTTCGTTGTGAGTTCAGATAAACGGTCCTTCTAATCTGCTTATCTCGAATGCAGCAATTCTGCACTTCACTTCATCCTCAGCATGAAGCAGGCTGTAGATCACATTTGATTTATATGGGGTTCATCCTCCCCGCCCCTTCATGTGTTTCTTTAATTCCAACCCTAAATCGGCAATAACCCCGCTTCGTCAGCTTTTTGGCACGGATTGTGCATCATCTGTAGCGATTGGAAACAACCGTTGCTTGATAGCTAAAGCTGAGGAGAACATTATGTCAACGTTGAAACTGATTTCCCGAATGTCCGCGCTCATTCTTGTGGGAGTCATCCTTCTTGGAATGCAGATGAATGCGCAGGCTACGTTCACGTGGACCGGAACGGCCAATAACGAATGGGATAATGCCGGCAACTGGAAATGCGATTCCCTGGGTGGGCAGTGGCCGGGTAATAACGTCACGGATATTGCTGTTCTTGACGCATCTGTGGGGCGCACTCCCCAGACACCGTCGGCAGGTGTAACCATTACGGAACTCCAGGTCACCGGTGGTGTCCAGCCGGTACAGAAACTCACGTTATGGGGAAATCTGACCGTGACAGGAGCAATCACCGTAGGCGATGGATTGACTCCGGCCCCCTTCCAAATCCTCGATTTGGGTGGGTTACTGATCGTGGGTCAGCATTGTGCAATGTTTGTTGATGAGGATGCAAATGTCACCGGCACAGCTGGTATTGAGATGCACGGTACGCTTTCCATGCCCGCATGCGAAACGACCAACACGACGTATATCGGTTCCGGTGTCGTCACAGACATTCAGAACGGCAACTTTATGGTCGGTCCTGTGTGCTTCCTTGGCGATATCGACATTTCTACAGTGCCAGTTCGACTTGGATATAATAATATGTATCTAGGCGTAAATGCGCATTTGCTTGGAGCCGCCAGCGACGCTGGCAATGGTTCAGACGCTCCTGGTGCTATCTACTGCGAAAATGGCGACTACATTAGCAACCCGCCTCAAGGACGGATCTGCAAGGAATTTACCCAGGCAGATCAAGTCTTCACGTTCCCGATTGGAACAGTGACGAGTGCGACAACGACAGAGGGCATCACGCTCCTCACGCTCGGAATTTGCACGTATGAATATGGGACATTCGATTCTCCGTCTGCGTTCCCCTTCAATTATCTCTCAGTTCGCGCAGTCTTCAACCACAACTCCCAACATCCCGCCGCAAATGTTGCCGCAACTATGTGGTATTATTGGTCAGTGAAAGGCGCTGGAGTGCCTGTGGACCCAGGTTTGATGGGACAGGTGGCATTTCATGCGAAGTATCGAAGCAACGATCCCCGCATATATACAGCCATTTACCGGCCGAATGTCGAAGATCAGCCTGATCCCGCTTACTGGGATATTAACGGATCATTCGATGGGTACAAAATTTCGGATACATGGTACGTGAATTTCGGACCATATGAAGATCCCAACAAGAAAGTGGGCTACTACGACCCAAGCGCAAGCTGTATGCCAGGATATGGAGACATCTCCGTTGGCCAGGGAACTGGGGTTCCCCCGGTCGAGCTGACTTCGTTCAGCGCCCGTTACTATGATGGGAATGTCCAGCTCAAGTGGCGGACGGAGACCGAGCTGAACAACCACGGCTTCCATGTCGAGCGTTCGATTGATGGCGAGAGCTGGGAAGATATTGACTTTGTCGACGGCGCTGGGACGTCGAATGCACCTATCGATTACAACTACACGGATATTCTGGACCGGAGCCTTAAAGGATTGCCCCAGATTGCATACCGCCTTCGTCAGGAAGACCGTGACGGTACAATCGACTACTCTGGCATCGTGTACGCGTTCACCGGCGCACAGGCTGACCGCGTCGAGCTTTACGAAGCGTATCCGAATCCTTTCAATCCCAGCACGAAGCTGAGCTTCTCGCTGCAGGAGTCCTCGCACGCAACACTGCAGGTCTACAATACGTTCGGACAGCTGGTTGCCACCGTCGTCGACGGCGAGTTTGAAGCTGGTTTCCACACGGTTGAATTTGAAGGATCGACTCTGCCGAGCGGTGTGTATATCGCAGTGCTCGATGCAGCCGGTACTGTGCAACAACAGAAACTTGTGCTCAATAAGTGAGAGTGGAGAGAGAGCACAATTCACATGCTGTGGGCGGAGGGCAGCTTCGCCCACAGCAGATTTTTTCGCGACCCAAGGAAACAGACTTCATGATTGAACCCGGCGAATGGAGCAGTGAAGCAGCCATGGAAATCCCATTCTCATTCGCACAATACTCGTATCCGCTGAATCCCAGTGCAACTTTGACGTTCACCCTGGAAGAAGCCCAGGAAGTTTCACTGAAGATTTACAATAATTACGGCCAGGTCATCCATACGATATACGATCAGAAGATGATGAAACCTGGTTATCACGAACTCAAACTGTATGGCGAAACGTTCCCTGCTGGAGGCTGTTACGCCCGGCTTCAGACAAAACACGGTGTCCTTCAGCGCACACTCGTCATGCACACTGAGCATCCTGACCCAACTGCAGGGTAGGAACGAGCAAGAGAGGAGAGAAGCCCGGTCTTAAAAAAGAGGACCGGGCTTTTTTTGTATGCAATGGATTGCATACCTATGCAATCCGATGTATACATATTGTCGTGACATCGATCCCAGAATTCTTATCACCTGCATTCCATTTTCTCCCTGCTTCCCGATCACGGTAGCATTACCCTTCAAAAAAAACACCTAAGGCATTGAGAATTAGCCGTTTAGGCCGAGCCCTGTTTCTCGCCGGCTTAATACGGACAATGATTGTACAAATACTCCAAATACTGGCACGGTTCATGCATGTATATCAGCAGTGCGAATTAATACATCACTTGAAAGTCCAGCTGAGGAGTATATATGTCGACCTTGAAACTGATTTCACGTATCTCTGCACTCACAATAGTGGGAGTTCTCTTTCTGGGAATGCAGATGAATGCACAGGCCACGTTCACGTGGACCGGAACGGTCAATAACGAATGGGATAATGCCGGCAACTGGACCTGCGATTCCCTGGGTGGACAGTGGCCGGGTAATAACGTCACGGATATTGCTGTTCTTGATGCATCCGCTGCGCGCATTCCCCAGACACCGTCGGCAGGTGTAACCATTACGGAACTTCAGGTCACCGGTGGTGTCCAGCCGGTACAGAAACTCTCGTTATGGGGAGATCTGACCGTGACAGGAGCAATCACCGTAGGCGATGGATTGACTCCGGCCCCCTTCCAAATCCTCGATTTGGGTGGGTTACTGATCGTGGGTCAGCATTGTGCAATGTTTGTTGATGAGGATGCAAATGTCACCGGCACAGCTGGTATTGAGATGCACGGTACGCTTTCCATGCCCGCATGCGAAACGACCAACACGACCTATATCGGTTCCGGTGTCGTCACAGACATTCAGAACGGCAACTTTATGGCCGGTCCTGTGTGCTTCCTTGGCGACATCGATATCTCCGCCGTCCCGGTACGGCTGGGATACAACAATCTGTACCTGGGTATTGATGCGGATCTTATCGGTGCTGCGACATCTCCGAGCAACGGCTCGAATGACCCTGGCGCGTTTTATTGTGTCAACGGAGACTACATCAGCACACCTGCGCAGGGCCGTGTCTGCAAGGAGTTTACCTCCACAAATGTTGGCAGTACCTGGGATTTCCCGATTGGTACGGTGACAGGAGCGTCAACGACAGAAGGCATCACGATTCTCCGGCTTGGACTCTGCCCGGGCCAGGCATGGCCCATCTCGACACCTTCAGCGTTCCCGTTCAGCTATCTTTCCGTCCGCGCTGTGTTCAACCATAATTCACAGCATCCCGAGGCTAATGTCGCCGCAACAATGTGGTATTACTGGTCCGTAAAGGGGGCCGGAATCCCGAATGGCCCATACGAGCCGGGATTGATGGGCCAGATCGCTTTCCATAGCAAATATCGGAGCAATGACCCTCGGATTTATTCGGCAATCTATCGACCGAATGTTGAGGATTCACCCTCCAGTGGCTATTGGGACATCAGTGGATCGTTCGATGGCTACAAGATCGCGAGTACTTGGTTCGTGAATTTCGGGCCTTACCCTGATGTGAATGCACCGGCACCTCAGTCGCTCTACACCAATCCGAATGCAGCCTGCATGCCCGGTTACGGAGACCTCTCCGTTGGTCAGGGCACTGGTGTGCCCCCCGTCGAGTTGACCTCGTTCTCAGCGCGTTACTATGACGGCAACGTTAACCTGAAGTGGCAGACCGCGACTGAGCTGAACAATCACGGCTTCTACGTCGAGCGTTCGCTCGATGGCGAGAGCTGGGAAGATATTGGCTTCGTTGATGGCGCGGGTACGTCGAATGTGCCGCTCGATTACAACTACACTGATATCCTGGATCGTGGACTCCTGGAGGTGCCGCAGATCGCCTATCGTCTTCGCCAGGAAGACCGTGACGGTACGATCGACTACTCTGGCATCGTGTACGCTTTCACCGGCGCACAGGCCGACCGCGTCGAGCTTTACGAAGCGTATCCGAATCCCTTTAATCCCAGCACGAAGCTGAGCTTCTCGCTTCAGGAAGCTGCCCACGCATCGCTGAAGGTCTACAACACCTTCGGTCAGGTTGTGGCAACCGTGGTCGACGGCGAATTCGATGCCGGCTTCCACACGGTGGAATTTGAAGGATCAGCCTTGCCAAGCGGCGTGTATATCGCCGTCCTCGAAGCAGCCGGTACCGTCCAGCAGCAGAAACTCGTCCTCAACAAGTAAGATCATATATGTGCTCTATACACGTGAGAGTGGAGAGAGTAGAGCACAAATGCAGCACTGTGGGCGGAGCGCCGTCTCCGCCCACAGTGAACTTTTTCGAGGAACACAGCTCATGCGAAACAGCCTGGAACGGAGCAGTGAAGCAGCAATGGAAATCCCTTTTTCATTTTCACAGTACGCCTACCCGCTGAATCCGAGTGCGACATTGACGTTCACGTTGGAGGAAGCGCAGGAAGTGTCACTGAAAATCTACAACAACTACGGCCAGGTCATCCATACGATCTATGATCATAAAATGATGAAGCCAGGCTATCACGAGTTGAAACTCTATGGCGAAACCTTCCCCTCAGGGGGATGCTACGCCCGCCTGCACACGAAGCATGGCGTACAACAGAGAACGCTGGTGATGAATACGGACTCAGACAGCTCAATGGTGGGCTAGGAAAGAGAAACGTACGGTACAAGAGATACGTACGAGGAGAGAAGCCCTTCCGCTAAGCAGCGGAAGGGTTTTTTTGTAGCTGCACTTTTCGGGGAATGAGAGATTGTTATATTATTGGCAGGGACCACGGCTTTTCCTGCCAAATAGGGTGTATCCATGACCGATTCCGCCGATATCCTTGTCGTCGACGATGAAGAACTGATTCTCTTCGTCCTCAAACACCTGCTGAAAGTCCACGGGTTTACTGTTCACACAGCGACGCGTGGGGAGGAGGCCATCGATATGGTCGCCTCGAGGCGGCCCGACCTTGTCATACTCGATATTCGCATGCCGGGGATCGATGGCTTTGAAGTGCTCAAACGCCTTCATGAGGTGGATGCTTCACTACCGGTCATCCTCATGACAGCACTTTCCAGTGTGCGCGATGCTGTCGATGGTATCAAGGCCGGTGCGTTCGACTATGTCGCTAAGCCATTCGATAACGACGAAATGGTGAAAACGATTCGCAGGGCTCTCGCCTATGCAGCAGGAATGCCGCTTCCCGAGAAAGAGGTCGAGGAAGAACTGCATCCGCTCCTGGCGGACCTTTCACAGGCGGAGGAGCTACAGGCGCTTGCCCGATCGGTGCAGCGCATCGCGCGCGCAGGTGAGCCCTGCCTGCTGACAGGTGAACTGGGTTGCGGAAAACGCCGTCTTGCACGTCTGATGCACGAGGTCAGTGAGCGTCAGGGTGAGATGCTGGTCGTTGAATGTGCCGGAGCGACGGAATCCCTGCTGCAGGCGGAGTTGTATGGTGGGGGACGCGCGACGGGACCGTCACGTGCAGGGAAATTTGAGCGATTGCGGGATGGGACACTGTTTTTCGATGAAATCCTGGAAATGCCGCAATCCCTGCAGGAACGGCTCGCACGCGACATTGAACGCGATGGATACGCCCATCCGGCCACGGGTGCCTGGCTGAAGCTCGGCGCAGCCGTGATCTGCAGTTCGTCACAGCCTATTGAGGAAGTGCATGATGGACTCGTCCCGGAGCTCCTCGCCATTTTCGAAGCACGCGTACTTCATTTGCCACCTCTGCGTGAACGCCTGGTGGATATCCCTGTACTCGCTCAGGAGTTCATTGAGGAGTCTGCCAGGGAATTCGACAGACCTGCACCTGAAATCACGGAGGCGGCCCTCGACGCGCTGCGCAAGGAAGAATGGCAGGGAAATGTGCATCAGCTGAAGGCCACAATACGACGGGCCGTGCTCATCGCGGCCGAAAGTATCGAGGCCAGGCATGTCGAGATCCGGTCGCTCCGGGATGTGATGCCGGCCCTGAACATGCCGCCGATCACGGTCAAACGCACGCCTCTCAGAAATCAGGTCCGGGAACATGTTGCCCGCGTCGAGAGGGATATGATACTCGATATCCTCAAACGCACGGACTGGAACAAGGCAAGAGCCTCACGTATCCTGGGCATCACCTATAAAACCATGCTGAAAAAGGTAAGCGAATATCATCTCGATGAGCGCTATCTCTGATATCCTTCCATCGCATGAAAAACGGCGTCTGCCATTGTCCTGTTGCATGCCTTCACACATTGAACATACCAGCTATTTCGACAGCTCCAACGCCGCCGCGACGGTGCTCGATCTTCTGCCGCAGGCGATTCTGCTGCTCTCCATGAAAGGAACGGTGCAGTACATAAATCCTGCAGCGTGTGCGCTTTGTCAGCGCGAAGCTTCGGTGCTGATTGACCAGGAACTCCTTTCGCTGCCCGTATTCCCTGAAGCCTTCCGCATTCCCATGCTGCAGCGGCTCCGTGAGCAGGTGAGCTGGGAAGGTGACAGCGAGCGCATGTTCCCGAAGGGCGACCTGCGGGTAGTCCATGCCGTATGGCTGCGGCGTGACGGACTCCCCTTCGATGCACACTGGCTGGTGATGGAACAGGATATCACCCAACAGCGCCTGCTGGAGGAGGAACTCCGGCAGGAACGCAGCATGGCGCGCATTGGCGAACGCAGTGAAGGCTTGGCGCACCGTTTACGCGATCCGCTCTCCTATGCGGTCTCGGCCGCGCAGCTGCTCGAAGATCCCCGTATCGCGGATGATGTCAGGGCGCAGTGCGTGCAGACGATTTCAACCGGACTGCACAGGGCGGGCCGTATCGTTGATGACTTGCTGTCTCTGGGGAAAGCACAGCAATCCGGCTCAAACCCTCCCGAATCCTGAACCCATTTGCAGTATAAGGTGTTTACAGTCCATACGATGGCAGGATTTTGCATTCCTTGCCATCCTTGCTGATCTTGCAGTTTGCATTTTGTGACAAAGGAGAAATAATGGCACAGGCGAATTTTAATGAGCAGGACGTTCTCGACGCGTTGCGCACGGTGACTGCTCCGTACATGAGCATGGATGTCGTTGCGGCAGACATGATTCGTGATCTTACCATCAGCGGTGAAGAACTTCGTTTTACACTTGATATGAAAATCCCGCCCCGTTTTGCGCGTCCCGGGCTCGAAGAGGAGGTACGAAAAACCCTCGCAGAGGCTCTCCCAGCAGCGAAGGTGACGATGGACACGACCGTGACCATCCCGGATTCCGGAGATGCCATGAAAAACAGCGTGCTCCCCGGTGTGAAAAATACCATCGCTGTTTCAAGTGGAAAGGGCGGTGTTGGAAAATCGACTGTCGCTGTGAACCTCGCGGTCGCCCTGGCAAAATCCGGAGCACGCGTGGGACTCATCGATGCAGATATCTACGGTCCCAGCATTCCGCTCATGATGAACGCAAAAACACAGCCCCGTGCGTACAAGGACAACGGGAAAACTCGTTTGCTGCCGACAGAGGCGTACGGTGTGCAGCTGATGTCCATCGGCTTCCTCATTGATCAGGAAGACGCACTTATCTGGCGTGGCCCCATGGCCAGCGGCGCGCTCAAGCAGTTCCTCACCGACGTCGATTGGGGTGAGCTCGACTACCTGCTGTTCGACATGCCTCCCGGAACGGGGGATATTCAGCTCACGCTTTCGCAGTCGCTTCCACTGTCAGGCGCGGTCATCGTCACGACGCCGCAGGATATTGCACTGGCCGATGCGCGCAAGGGTTTCCGCATGTTCGACAAAGTGTCCGTTCCCATCCTCGGTATCGTCGAGAACATGAGCTATTACATCTGCTCGCACTGCGGTGAACGCGAAGAGATTTTCGCCAATGGAGGTGGTAAACGCACCGCAACCGAACTCGGCGTCCCCTTCCTCGGGGAAATCCCCATCACCACGAAGGTCCGCGTGGGTGGCGACGAAGGTGTCCCCATCGTCGAACTCGAACCGGAATCCGATGTCACCAACAGTTTCATCGATGTAGCGTTGACGCTCGCGGGCGGGATTTCCCAGAAGAATCTTTCCTCGCCCGGTGCTCCATCCATCGACATTTCCCTTGGCTAGGATGGAACCGATTATCCCGAATATCGACGATGCCCGCAGCGTCATCCTCAAGGCGCTGGAAAGCGTTCGCCCCTATTTGCAGGAGGACGGAGGCGATATCGAACTCGTCTCCGTCCATCCTGACGGTATCGTGGAAGTGCGCTTCCTCGGCGAATGCGCAACCTGCTCTCTGGCGATCATGACCCTGCGCGCCGGTGTCGAGCGCGCATTGATGCTGGCCCTCCCGGAAATCCGGCGCATAGAACTCGCCTGATTCCTTTCTGTTCTTGCCCCCTGCATATTTCTTTTGCAATTTACGTGGCAGCATGCTGCGCATCTGGCAGCTCATTACCACGTCGCTTTCTCCAACAGGTTCATTATGTCGGCGAGTCGCACATCACTCGTATTTGGCATCATGGGGAATATCTCCAAAACGCATGCCGTCGAGGCCATCGAACGCGTCACAGCTTTCCTTCTCGAGCGCAGTATTCCCTTCATCATCGAAGAGGGGATACCTGTGCGTCCCTCCCCGCAGGGAGGGGACAGCGCCCTCTGGAGCGTGGCCGACAGGGATGCCGTGGCGGAGCAGGCGGATATTGTCATCAATTTCGGCGGAGACGGGACGCTGCTGGCAACCGTGCAGCATACGCTGATCCCGGAAACACCCGTGCTCGGCGTCAATCTCGGGAAGCTCGGCTTCCTTTCCGACCTCGGTGTCGACGAGGTCTTCTGGGCCATCGAACAGATTCTCGAAGGCAAATACAGTATCGAAGAACGCATGACCATCACCGGATATATCGCTGATGGTGATACGCGCTTCCATGCCCTGAATGATATTGTTCTGGCGAAAAGCGGCTCCACCAAGGTTATCACCGTCGAAGCGGTGGTGGATGGCGATCTGCTTGCGACGTTTATCGCTGATGGACTCATTGTCTCAACACCCACCGGGTCGACGGCGTATTCGCTGGCGACCGGGGGACCCGTCGTCGTGCCCTCAAGCGGTGTCATTATCATCAGTCCCATCAGCGCCCATACGCTGACGGCGCGTCCCGTGATTGTCTCCGGCGACAGCCATATTCATGTGCATGCCTGGTCGGAGGACGGCAGCGTCATGGTGATGGCTGACGGACGCTATCAGCGTGAAGATATTCCTTCGGTCGAGGTCGATATTTCACGCGGGGACCATGCCGTCGCTCTGGTAAAGGGAATGGGACCACAGTATTTCGAGACCCTGCGCAGGAAACTCAGCTGGGCGCAGGACGGCAGATTCAACGGTATGTCATCGGCCACACATCATCCAGAGGAACCGCAACGATGAAGAAGGCAAGTTTTTTCCGCGCTATGTTCATCACGGGGGTTCTGGGCGTGCTGCTCGCTGCTCCCATATTTGCGCAGGACGAGGAGCCGGTGCTGACCGGCCCGTTGGAGATCCCGGATCTGCTCGAACTCCCCGGATGGTTCGGTGATGATTTTGTTTCCTACACACCGGATCCGCAGTATACCGGAGAGCTTTCCAACTATATGACGGATGTATCGATCATATGCGTCCTGGGCACATGGTGCTCGGACAGCAAACGTGAAGTGCCGCGTCTTCTCCGCATCCTGCAGGTCGCCGGCATCACACCTGAAAAGCTGCAGATGATCGGGGTGGACAGGGAAAAGAAAAGTCCGGGCGGGGAAGCAGCGCCATACCATATCACGCATGTACCGACGTTCGTATTTCTGCGAGACGGGAAAGAAATAGGACGCATCGTCGAAGAGCCGCTGGCGACGCTGGAGAGGGATATGATGGGAATTCTCATGGTGAGCCAGAACGGCGAATAAGCCCGTCACCATGCTGTTGACAACAGCATTCCGGCCCGTTCCTTCCTTGTGTTTGAGGCCATGCATGTGTAATTTCATGTAATCGGTCCGATGCGTCGGAAACGATACCTCTGAGTCAATCCCCGAGACTGCCCATCACAGGAGCGCAATCAATCAGCTCGTTATCATATTTCCATCGTTTGTTCATTTAGGAGACTTGTATGGCTGAGACGAAACATGTTCCGTTCGTCCCCGCGGACACGGATATGAAGGAGTTTACGCTACGCGCGTTGCTCATCGGTCTCGTCCTCGCCGTCGTTCTGGGTGCTGCCAATGCCTATCTCGGCCTCAAGGCCGGTATGACCATTGCAGCAACGTACCCTGCGGCGGTTATCGGCATGGCAATACTCAAAGCCATGAAAGGGACGATTCTCGAAGAGAATATCGCACGTACCGTCGGTTCCATCGGTGAGTCCGTCGCCGCAGGTGCGATTTTCACGCTTCCTGCATTCTTCGTCGCCGGCATCTGGCCGGAATTTTTCACGACGTCGAACTACATCACCTCCACGCTGATTCTGATCGCAGGCGGCGTGCTGGGTATCATGTTTGTCGCATTGCTGCGCCGCGTGATGGTTGAGGATCCGGAGCTGCCGTATCCTGAGTCCGTCGCTGCAGCCGAAATCCACAAGGCCGGCCGCGGTGGCGGCGGTGGCTCGAAGTTCCTCTTCGGCGCCATGATCGGTGGTGGACTCGTAAAGGCCGCCGGCGAATTCAAGCTGTTCCTGCCCCTGTGGGAACGCTTCATCGGCTTTGCCAAGCAGACAATTACAGGTACCAAATTCACCGGACAGGGTGGAATGGTCCTGACCTCATTCAAGATCAGTCCCGCCTACGTCGGTGTCGGGTATATCATCGGTCCGCGCCTCGCCTCCCTGAACTTTTCAGGCGGTATCATGGCATGGGGACTGTTGACGCCCATCATTCTTTATTTCATTGCCCCTTATCTCGACATCGCCGGTATGGCAACGGCCATGATGTCCGCTGATCCGTCACTCTCGCAGTCGGCGGCCATGGACAAGGCATGGATCAACACCGCGTATGATGTCTGGAAATTCATCGTGCGTCCCATCGCCATCGGTGGTATGCTCGTCGGTGCAGGCTACACGCTCTTTATGATGCGCAAGAGCCTGACCGCCGGTATCGCGCGTTCGATCAGCGACGTCAAGAAAGCCGCAGCAGGCCACGTTGTCGATATCGAACGCACGGAGAAAGATATTCCGTTTACCTGGACGCTGATCGGAATCGCCGGCGTTGCCGTTGCGACCTTCCTGATTGCGTTCTACCTGTTCAACACCACGTTCATCATCGCCTTTGTCGCAGCGACGGTCATGATCATCCTGGCCTTCTTCTTCGCTGCAGTATCCGGTTACCTTGTCGGTATCATGGGTTCGAGTAACAACCCGATCAGCGGACTCACGCTGACAGCCCTGGTTGTGACTGCACTCATCATGGTCATCCTCGGTGCCGAAGAGACGCAGGGCGTCGCCGCCGTGCTCGGTGTCGCAGCCATTGTCTGCGTCGCAGCAGCCGTTGCGGGTGAGATGCTTCAGGATCTCAAGGCCGGTCATATCCTCGGTGGTACCCCCTGGAAGATGCAGATCGGTGATATCATCGGTGTCGTGCTTGCCGGTATCGTCATGTTTGGCGTCCTGGTGTTCCTCAACAACGGCGATATCGCAAATGGTCTCCGTGAAGGATACACCGGTGGCTTCGGCAGCCGCGAGCTTCCCGCTCCGCAGGCAAGCCTCATGGCAATTCTCTCCCGCGGTATCGTGGAGCAGCAGATGGCCTGGCCGCTGATTATCGTCGGTATGCTCATGGGCGTCGCCTTCATCCTCATGCAGGTGAAGAGCCCGATGCTCGTCAGCGTCGGTATGTACCTCCCGCTCGAAACCACATTCGCCATCTTCCTTGGCGGTCTCATCAAGGGACTCGTCGACATGGGTAAGAAGAAAATGAAGGCGACTTCGGGACAGGAGGCCCGCATCGACAATGTCGGTGTTCTGTTGGCGTCCGGTCTTATTGCCGGTGAGGCCCTTATCGGTCTCGTCTTTGCCGGCTTCGCCGCGTTCGAAATGTTCCCGGGTGCCGTGTTCGACAACCCGTCCTTCATCGTAAGCCTCGTGATCATGGCCATCATTGGCTGGGTGCTTGTGCGCCTGCCGCTGAAAAATGCCGGATCACCTGACGAACCTGCACCTCCCGCAGCACAGTGATCGCGATGAATGACGCGAACCGTCACTGACGGCAACGCTCATGAGGCCGGCCTTCTTGCGAGGGCCGGCCTCTTTTTGTTTTGCCGACGGATGACTACCTTTTATTTTCCTGTCGTCTCACGGCAGCACTTCACCGAAGCAGGGTTTGTTCCATCGATGTTTTTTAATTCCAAAAAGCCGCAGCTCAACCTTCTTGAACTCGTTCCACGCCGTGTGCAGGAATTCGATGTGGACGATGAGGGCATGGTCACCGTTCGTGTCAAGCGCTTCAAATACGACTGGATGGCCGTGGCCTTCCTTCCGAAGCGCAAAAGCGCATATATCCACACAAAGCTTGATGCGTTTGGATCCCATGTCTGGCTCGCCTGTGACGGCAATTCCAATGTTCATACTATTTCTGAAAGTCTGCTGCAGGCCTTCGGAGAAGAAATCGAACCCGTGCATGATCGCCTCAAGCTCTTTATTCAACAGCTGACGCATCGCGGTTTCATCGTCATGCAGCATGCGGACGGAACACCCGTTCGTAAATAGCCTTCCATCATTTCTCAGCAGGAAAGAACCCGGTATGAAGCAGATATCACCTTCGACGCGCTGGATCGTTCTTATTCTGGTCAGCATCGTCATCGCCGCGAATTATTACGTGTACGATGCCATGTCGTCGATCAAATCCGTCATGCAGGCGGAACTCGGATTTTCGAATGTCGACTACGGCCTGATCGTTTCCTTCTATTCCTTTCCGAACACCTTCCTGCTGATGGCCATTTTCGGTGGTATCATCCTCGACAAATGGGGGATACGAAAAACCGGTTTCCTGTTCGTTGCATTCTGCGCCATCGGTGCGGTGGTGACCGCCTACGGCGCGACAGAGCATTTTCAGAACGGCGGCATCGGCTTTGGCGTGATGGACGCATTTCTCCCTTCATACTCTCCGCAGCTGAAAATGATGATGTTCGGCCGGCTGCTGTTCGGACTCGGGGCGGAAACGAGCATTGTCGTGATCAACAAGATCATGGTGAAGTGGTTCAAGGGCAAGGAACTCGCTACGGCATTCGCCGTAAACGTTGCCATCGCACGGCTCGGCACGGCATTCGCCCTCATCCTCTCCCCGGTGCTTATCGATTCGGAATACGGCTGGACCTTCGCACTGTGGATTGCAGCGGTGCTGATGGGTGTCGGACTCGTCTTCTTTATCATCTACATGGTGTTCGACAGCAGCATAAGCAAGGGCGAGGAAAAACAGTCACTGATCGATGCGGATGAAGAGTTCCACGTGCGCGATATCACCGCACTGTTGAAAAACAGATCCTACATCTATGTCATCCTCCTTTGCGTCACATTCTACTCGGCCGTCTTCCCGTTCCAGGCATACTGTCCTGACCTCCTGCACAACAAGTTCGGTCTGAGCATCGATACCAGCGGTACGCTGACAAGCCTCATCATCTGGGGTACCATCGTCTTCACACCGCTGTTCGGCATGTTTGTCGATAAACGCGGGAAACGTGCCAGCCTCATGCTGCTCGGTTCCTTCCTGCTTGTCATCGTACACCTCACACTCTCCCTGACCTCTGTGACCCCGTATATTCCGATGTTCGTTCTCGGTATCGCGTTCTCACTCGTCCCTGCTGCCATGTGGCCTTCCGTCGCTCTCATTGTCGATGAACGCCGCATCGGTACCGCCTACGGCATCATGGCCTCGCTGCAGAATCTCGGCCTCTGGGCCTTCCCGATTCTCGCCGGCTACATCCTCGACAAAACCAATCCCGGCATCACCGAAGACATGATCGCCCAGGGCGCGACGTATGACTACACGTGGACCGTCCTCATGTTCGCAATCCTCGGCGTTGTCGGTCTCCTCTTCGCATGGCTTCTCAAACGCGAGGACGCTGGCTCAAAAGGCTTCGGCCTCGAACTCGGAACCACGCGCTAGCACCATTCACGGAGAACGGATTGTTTTCGCGCACGCACCCACGAAATCGTTCCGTCCCCCAGGAGAACGGATTGTTTCCGGTTGCTGATCCCGTATTTGATCATCTGAAATGAGGAGGGGGCAGAAACGACGCTTCTCTCCCAAACGGGAAAACAATCCGTTGTATTCGGGCCGTCAGTGTAACGGAACAATCCGTTATACTCGCGCCGCCTGTTTTCTGAGGAAATCTTTTATGCGGGGGATGTCTGCAAACGGAGTATCAATCCGATCGTTTCAGGATAAGCATCGTAATGTCGTCGGATTGCGCGGCGCCTTCAGTAAATGCGAGCACTTCATCACGGATGCGATGCAACGTGTCTTTGGCGGACAGGCTGCGGCAGTCCTGCACAAGCGCTTTCAACCGTTCATCACTGAATTCTTCCATCTCACGTGACATCGCTTCGTTGACGCCATCGGTAAAAGTGACGATCATGTCATCACCCTGCAGGGAGAGCTTGTTGGATTCATACGGTGGCGTGGTCCCCATGATGCCGAGGATGAGTCCACCTTCATTCAGTTCATCACATTGCGCTTCGCCGGTCAGAAAGTAGGGGGGATTATGTCCGGCATTCACATACTCGAATGTATGTGCATTCGTATCGAGTATGCCCCAGAAAAACGTGATGAATTTATCCGCACTGGTATTTGAATAGATCAGGCTGTTGATACGTGCCGTCGCTTCCGGAAGCGGGAGGCGCAGGGGGGCGATGGTGCGCAGGGCTGCCTGCACGTTCGCCATGAGCAGGGAGGCGGGAACGCCCTTGCCGGCGACATCACCGATGGCGAGCACATATTCATGGTCTGAAACTGCGAGCACATCGTAGTAATCACCGCCGACCTGCTGCGATGATTCATTGATGGCTGCGAGCTGATATCCGGCGAGTGTGGGAATTTCCTTCGGGAGAAGGCCTTTCTGAATGGACTTCGCGACGCTTAATTCCTTCTCGAGACGCTGCTTTTCAATCGTATCCTTCACGAGCCTCGCGTTTTCGAGAGCCGAGATGGTAATATTTGCCAGTGCGTGCAGATACTCGAGTTCGAGTGTGTCGAAACGTCCTCCGCCGACGCGTTCACCCAGGCAGAGCATGCCACGCGGGGTGTTCTGGGAAAGCATCGGGATGATCGTATGCACGCCGACATCCGCCAGCAGTTGTTCAGCGGAGTTCTCCGGGTGACGGCGTTCCGAGAAAACAACGGTCTCACGCAGGTCCGAAAGCTCTGCGATGCGTTCGCCGTCGCAGTCGAAGTCCGGCATTTTGGTGAGCACCGGTTGCAGCTTCTCGCCATCGGATGTGTAGACGATGTAGCGCATCACGCGAAGCTGGCCCATAAGCGCATAACTCATGATACGGAGGATGGCGTCAGGATCGAAGGTGGTGTTCATCTCCCGGCTGATCTCAAACAGCGTGTTCATTTCCTGCACTTTGCTGTCGAGGCGGCGATTCACCACACGCAGTTCCTCGATGGTCAGGGCGCTTTTTACCGCTGTCGCGGCCACCGCGGCAACGGATTCGAGAAAAGTGATGTCGGCGGAGAGCAGTTCCTGTCCCGTGATTTTTTTCCCCAGTCCGACAATTCCCACCATATGTTCCTCCAGCAGCATGGGAATAAGCAGCTCGAGCCCGGAATCCTCTGCGAATGCGGCGAAATCCCGTATTGCGGCGTTGGAAGAGGATTGCAGCTCTCCAACATGCTGCACATGATCCCAAGCGACAGGGAGCGTGAAATGATCACGTCCCTCCCGCTTCCCGATTCCCTTGACGGAGCGAAGATGGTATTCCTGTTCGCCCTTTTCGACGAATATCATCCCGCGGGATACGAGCAGCTTTCCCATGCATGAGAGAAGGATATTGCCGAGAATGAAATCGAGATCCGTCGCTGCATTCAGTATGGTACTGAGTTCAAGAAGAGCTGCGCTGTCGGAAATGATATCCTGTGCAGTATGGGTGTTTTCCGGTGCCATTCGCGGAGGTTCATCTTTGAAGGTTGAGACAGGTGGAATATACAAAAAAAGCCCGATCATCGGGCGTTTCCACGTTCTCACTGCCGCACGATGCGGTCAGGAGGGAAGATACTTTACCAGACGTATGGAATTCTTTTCCCCGACCATCTGACCGTATTCAACTTCGTCCATCAGCTTTTTCATCAGTACGATGCCCAATCCACCGTGCCGCAGCTTCTTGAAGTATTCTTTCATGTCGGGGGCGGTGTAGCGGCTGCTGTCGAAGGAAATACCGCTGTCAAAAATATCCACGATAAACTTGGTTTTCCCGTCAGTTTTGAGTGTGCTCAGTCGAATTTCGATGATACCGTCGGGATTGTACTTGTAGGCGTGCTTGATGATGTTGGTGCAGGCTTCGTCGATGGCCAGTTCAATCTGGCCGACTTCATCGTCCTGGAAGCCGAGGCGCAGCGCGGCATCGGAGACGAATGTGCGCATGTCCGCCAGTAGTTCGGTTCGGCTCTGAATGCGCAGCGATTCTACACTATGTTTGTTCGTGGATGTCAAGCGGTTACATGATTCCTGTAATGACGTTTCCCTCTGTGACGTATTACGAAAGATTTTCCGATTTGTTCAGAAATTTCTTCACAGCGTCATCTTCCTGATCGAAGATTTCGTACAGCATCGGAAATCCGAGGAGATCAAACACGTTGTAGACCCTGCTGGACATATTCGAGAGCTTTATGTCGCCATCGTTGCTTCTCACGTCTTCGATGAACTGCATGAGTACACCGAGTCCTGCACTGCTGATGTATGACAGCTCGGAAAAATTGACCACGATGTTGTAACGGTCACCTTCCAGTTCCGTTTGGAAGGCTTTTTCCAGCTCCGGAGCAGTGTGGGCATCGAGATACCCTCGCAGATCGAGAACGGAGATGGTATCCCGTTGACGGACACCTACCGAGAATTCACTCATACCTTGCTCCTCAATTCCGGATAAATCTTTTTCAATTTAAATTTTTTTCCTGCCAATCAAAGTGTGTTTTTCCAGCGAAGTACAAGAACCGTGACGTCGTCGTCGGCTTCCTGTTTCCCGCTGAAATTCTGGACGCGCTCGAGAATAGAGGTCAGAATCTCCTGTGCCGAATGATCGCGATGCTCGAGCACACAGTCCGCAAGCCGCTGATACTCGAATTCCTCGTCGTTGCGGTCACGCGTTTCCGTCACACCGTCTGAATACATGACAACGATGTCGTTGGCGGCGAGGCGCAGTGTCTCTTCCTCGAGCGACTCCGCAAACCGCGGTGTGGGATCCAATCCCAGGGCCATACCTTCGGGACGAAGGTAGGCAGCGCGGTTGTCACGGACATGCAGCAACGGACAGTGTCCAGCACGTGCAAACGTCAGGAGTCCTTCTTCGGTATGCAGTACCGCATAGAGAAGACTGATGAACGATTTCCGCTCCATGCCATTGCACAGAGGCCCATTCATACGAATGAGGATGTCCCTGGTTGAAGCACTGACGCCGCTAAGTGATTGAAATATACCCTTTACCTGTGCCATGTACAAGGCGGCAGACACGCCTTTGCCGGAGACGTCCCCGACCAGGAGTCCGAGCCGATTGTCGTCGAATGACAGCACATCATAGTAATCACCGCCAACTTCATAGGCAGGAATCGAGTGCGCCGCGATTTCAAATCGCGGGGAGGAAGGCAGATCCTGCGGAAGGAGACTGCGCTGCATTTCATGCGCCACCTGCAGCTCACGCACCATACGCTCCTTCTGAATGGATTCCCGTATGAGTGAGCTGTTCTCCAGCGCAACCGATACCATATCAGCAAAGGCATAGAGCACATTCATGATGTCGCGATCGAATTCGTATGCCTTGCGCTTTGTCACGCAGAGCAGTCCGATGATCTCGCCATGTCTGCTCAGCGGCGCAATCAGAAGCGTACCGATGTCACGCAGGCTGCGCGCTTCCGCGCTGACGCGCCGGTCCCCGTGAAAGTCCTGAATCAGCACGGGATTGGCGGTTTCGAAGGCCAGGGACTGCAGCGGGCTGCCGTCGTTGCGCCGCAGTTTTGCGATGGATTCCGGATCGATGTTTTTAAGGGAATTCCGCAGAATGGTGGTTTCCCGGCTGCGCACGGCGTCACCCGTTGTCCCGCTTTTTGCATTTCCGGCAAGGGGACGGGTAAGTGCTTCGTCTGACAGCAGCTCCAGCCACGCGGCATCACCTTCGCTCACTTCCAGTGCCAGATGCGTCGTGGTGGCGACGAGTTCGTCGAAGTCGAATACCTGCGTAATCAGCCGGCTCATGTTCTGCAGGGAGGAGAGCTCAACCTGTTTGCGGTCGAATTCCTTCGCCGTCGGCAGATGCAGCAAGGTGCTGGTGAAGCCGATTCCCATGTAAATCGCCCCGAAAATGAAGCAGAGTTCGACGAACTGCTGCAGCATGGGGTGATAATAGAGCAGGGATTTGTTCAGCGCTTCATTGCCGCTCGCATATATCGAAAGGATGATGAAAAAGACAAATCCAACGAGGGAAAGCAGAAGATTGATGATCTTTTCCCGCCGCGTAAGGGACAGTATCCACGAGAAACGGAAGGCGTTGACGATCATCATCATGATGGTGATGGCGAGGAGAATGCCGCTGAGCGCTGAAATACCGCCCAGTCCGACACCGTTCGGACTCCCGAGGAACTCGAAAATGATGGTAAGTCCGCCGAGCACGAGCAGGATGATGAAGTTCCGTTTCGTCTTCTGCCGGCGCTTGACGAAGATCAGCCTTGTCAGCGAGGCGAAGACGATAACCGACGCAATGGCTCCGATACCCGAAATTACTGCCGCAACGACCAGCGTGCTGTACGATGCGGGTTGCACAACGCCGCGAATTGACTGGAAATCCGTCATTGCCGAAAGCTGCACGATCCCTATAATCAGCAGGTAGATGGTAATCGCAATAACAGTGCGTCCGATCAACTGCACAGCGGAGTTTTCATGATCGCTGCTGAGCCGGAAATACGCATATCCGAGTGAAAGCAGCATGATGAGCACAAGGAAGGTGTGGAAAATATCACCTTCCGGGGCTCCACCGGACGACAGCGTGCGCTGGACAATGATGTAGATAAAGTCCAGTACAAACGCGATGGCGGCGGTCAGAAAAAATATGCGCTGTTTGAGTTTCATCAGGCTGCTTGCAATTCCCGGAAGTCCTCAGTTTCGGGACATACTTCTCCTTACGTAAAAGCTCTTTCCGGGTTGCATCAATATACGATTTCACCACACCACACAGAAGTGCAGGATTGCTGGCACAGCTACCGAAGGAAGCTGATCGAGAGGTGCCAAAGATACGGAAGAGCATGACGTGCAATGGCGGCGCGTCCACTTCTTTGCTATTTTACCGTATTGTGTCAGAGCATCGGATGCAGCAGATGCCCAAGCCTCTTGTCGAGGTCAAGGACGTAAAAAAATGGTTCCCCGTACGGCGCGGCTTGCTGCGCAGTTCCGTAGAACATGTGCACGCCGTCGATGGCGTGACGTTCTGCATTGAGAAAGGTGAAGTTCTCGGTCTCGTTGGAGAATCCGGCTGCGGGAAAAGCACCCTGGGACGCATACTGCTGCATCTGCTGCTTCCCACCTCCGGGAGTGTAATGTTTGACGGTCAGGAGGTTAGCGCCCTGCGGCGCAAGAATCTGCGCCAGCTGCGAAAAAACATGCAGATGGTGTTTCAGGACCCATATTCTTCGCTGAACCCGAGAATGACGGTGGGCTCGGTACTGCGCGAGGTGCTGCATGTGCATGAACTCGCCGATCGTGAGGAAATGCCGGCACGCATTGACGCTCTGCTGGAAATGGTCGGACTCAACAGTTTCCATGCGCGCAGGTATCCGCATGAATTCAGCAGTGGACAGCGTCAGCGCATCGGTATTGCCCGGGCGCTTGCCGTTGAGCCGCAGTTCCTTGTCTGTGATGAACCGGTCTCTGCGCTGGACGTCTCTATCCAGGCTCAGATTCTGAACCTGTTGCAGGATTTGAAGGACGCGCTCAACCTGACGTACCTGTTCATATCGCATGACCTTGCGGTGGTGCGGCACATTGCCGACCGTATCGCAGTGATGTACCTGGGACGCCTTGTGGAAATCGGCAATGTTGAGGATGTGCTGCATCATTCGAAACACCCGTACACCGAGGCGCTGCTTTCGGCCGCGCCGCATCCGGACCCGGATTACCATCGGCGCACACCGCTGATCGGTTCGGATGTACCGAGTCCGATCAACATGCCCTCCGGCTGTCCCTTCCACACCCGTTGTCCCGAGGTGTTCGACGATTGCCGACATACGGTACCGCAGCTCGGGAACCTGCCCGGCGGTCAGCGCGTAGCCTGTCTCAAATACGCCTGTTCCCGTCCATCGGCCACTGCCCATGCTGCATCCGCAAACGAGATATCAACAACCTGATCTATACCCGCATGTTTAATTCTCTCACGGAACGTATTCCGCCTCTCCGCAGGGATCTCGAACTTCTGCCTGCACAGCAGGAAGGTGAGGATATCCTCGTACTTCATGATCCCGCAGGCTACTCGAACAAGTCGCTCTCGCTGCATCCCGAGGCGCGTCTGCTTCTGGCGCTTTTTGACGGAAGCAAAAGCATCAGTGAACTGCAACAGGAGATCAAATCGGAAACCGGCATGGGGATAGATCCCGCGCCTCTGCTGCAGATCATCCAGGCACTGGATGAATGCTACTTTCTCGAGAATGATCGTTTCGTTGCTTTGCGGGTGGAAATGGATGCCAATTACATGGCGCAGGACGTACGGCATCCGGCCTATGCCGGGCAATCCTATCCCGAGGACGCCGAAGAACTTACGGATTTTCTGCAGGAGCTCTTCGATGCCGATGGTTTCTCGCCGGAAGAAGGAAAGCTGCTCGGTGTGCTCGCCCCGCATATCGATCTGAAAATCGGACCCCAGGTCTACGTGCCTGCGTTCAAACAGCTGCAGTCGGCGGATTTCGATACCGTGGTCATTCTCGGCACCAGCCACTACTCGTACGAGGATCTGTTCCTCCTGACCGAGAAGGATTTTGCCACACCGCTCGGCACGATGAAAACGGACAGCGAGTTGGTGCGCAGTATCCATGCCGCCAGCGGCGATGTCTTTACACGGAGGGATGTGGCGCATAAGCAGGAACACTCCATCGAATTCCCTGTGCTTTTCCTTCAGCATGCCTTTCGCGGGAGGGATGTTCGCATTCTTCCCGTGCTGTGCACGGCTTTTGAGGAGTTCCTTGTCGAAGGGACGCGGGCCTCGGCGGACGCCAAATACAACGCGTTCATCAATGCGTTTCACCAGGCGGTCTCGGAACTCGGGCGGAAACCTGTATTCGTCCTGAGCGTCGACTGGTCGCATGTGGGACGAAAGTTCGGCGGCGAAACCGACGCCGCGGAGCTGCTCTCCACGGTGCGGGAGAGTGATTCACAGCAGCTGCAACTGCTCGAGAAATGCGACTATGACGAATTCTACAACGTACTCCGTGAAAACAGGAATGCTACCAACATCGACGGGTTCGCCTGCATCACCACGTTTTTTGATCTGATGAAACCTGCGCGTGGCAGCCTGTTCGATTATCAGCAATGGCATGAAGAGGAGCGCGCGTCCATGGTCAGCTTCGCAAGCATGGCATTCTTTGCCGGGGAAGGAGATGCATCGTAATGTATAATCGTGATCAGCGTTCCCCTCGCTTCATAGATACCCACTGCCACCTGTTCTGGGATACTTTTCAAAAGGATCTCGACGAGGTGATCGCGCGCGCACGTGCCGCGGGTGTGGACCGCATGCTCATCCCGGCGACGGATTTCGAAACGTTCGAGGAAGCACGCATCATCGCGGAGCGATTTGACGGCGTGTATCTCGCCGTGGGCATTCATCCACATGATGTCGGTGAGGCGTCACCTGATTTTGTGCAAACGCTGCGCAGCCTGGCTGCGCATCCGAAAGTGGTGGCGATCGGCGAGATCGGACTGGATTATTACTACGATTTTTCCACTCCCGCGGTGCAGCAGAAAGCACTTCATGCGCAGATTGAAGCCGCGATTGCGCTACAGCTCCCCGTCATCCTGCATAACAGGGAATCGGATGACGATTTGCTCGCCGTTCTTCGTGAGCATCAGGACGGAAGTCTCGAGGGACAGTTTCACTGCTTTTCTTCAGGTCCCGCGTATGCGCGTCAGGTACTGGACGCAGGGTTCCATCTCTCGTTTACCGGCAATGTCACCTTCAAGAAAAGCGTGCTGGATCCGGTGCTTTCATTTGTCCCGGATGACCGCCTTCTCATTGAAACGGATGCGCCTTTCATGACGCCGGTGCCGGATCGAGGCAAGCGCAACGAGCCGTCATACATCCCCCGCATTGCTGAGCGATACGCACAGGCACGACATCAGTCGATTTTTCACATTGCCGCTGTCACGACACAAAATGCCGAGCGGCTCTACTCATTTTCAGCAGCAGAGGAGCGGGCACAGGTATGAGCAGCGAAGCATTGGAGCAGCGGGACAAGGCATTGGAGCAGCGGGACAAGGAAATATCACCGCTCGAGGTCCGGGAGGGAGATCGCGTACTGCGTTCGGAAGAACTGAAAAAGCGCTACAAAAAACGCTTCGTGGTCAAGGGCGCCAGCGTATCCGTACGCCAGGGTGAGATCGTCGGGCTGCTCGGTCCCAATGGGGCAGGTAAGACAACAACATTCTACATGATCACGGGAATGATTCGTCCCACCAGCGGCAAAGTGTTCATCGACGACCGGGAAATTACGCGTCTGCCCATGTACAAACGGTCCCGCCTTGGAATCGGTTATCTCCCGCAGGAAGCGTCGGTGTTCCGGCAGCTGACGGTAGAAGATAATCTGCTTGCGACACTGGAGGCGATGGGACTCAATCGCAAGGAGCGGAAAGAACGGGCGAATCAGCTGCTCGAAGATTTCAACATTGCCCATATCCGCGACAGCAAGGGATACATGCTTTCGGGCGGAGAGCGGAGAAGAACGGAAATCGCCCGTGCCCTCACCACGAACCCCAGTTTTATTCTCCTGGATGAGCCATTCGCCGGAGTGGATCCCATCGCCGTGGAAGATATCATGCGTATTGTCGAGGAACTCAAGCAGCGGAATATCGGCGTCCTTATCACAGACCACAACGTACACGAGACACTTTCCATCGTTGACCGGGCATATCTGCTGTTCGATGGCAATATTCTCATGGAAGGGGACAGTGAGAAACTGGCCAATGATGAGGAAGCGAGAAAAATTTATCTCGGCGAGAGCTTCAAGCTCGACCGGTACTAAAAATCCGAAAGAGATTTTTTTTCTGAAACCCGCCCGGGTCCGAACTATTCACCCCCATCTCTGCGTTTCATTGCTGTACACATTCCACCACAGTGCAGCTGACGCATATCCCATGCTTGCCTATACAAAAACCACCGAGGGCGTGACCGTCACCGTCCAGAGCTATTTTCTTGAGGAACGGTCCGATGTGATGAAGCGGAATTTCTTCTTTGTCTACTTCATTACGCTTGAAAACCATTCAGACCAGCCGGTAAAGCTGCTCAGGCGGCACTGGAACATTCACGATTCAGACGCGCCGGATTATGAGGTAGAGGGCGAGGGTGTCGTGGGCGAGCAGCCGCAGATCAAGCCCGGCGGCACGTATCATTACAACAGTTTTTGCGTGCTGAAATCGTTCGCCGGCGCTATGGAGGGGACATATTCCATGCAGCGGGAAGATGGCAGCAGCTTTGAGGTGAATATCCCGCGTTTTCATCTGAAAGCACGGCTGAATTGACGGGAATTGTCAGGGGTGGATAAGATCAGAATGTGATATGCAGAAACTGCATAAAAAAACGATCCTCCAGATGGAGGATCATTTTTTTTATGCACATTCTGCATATTTCAGGGGAGCTTATTCGGTGGAATCATCACTCTTGTCATCGCTTTCGTCGACAATGGATGTCTCTTCCGCCGGAGAATTGCCGCTTCCATCGTCTGTCGTATTCGAGAATTCGAAGCCATGCTTGTCCTCGGCCAGGGTAACCAGAATGGTACTGCCTTCGGGGAAGCGTCCCCTGAGAATCTCTTCGGCGAGGGGATCTTCGATGTAATTCTGCAGCGCACGGCGCAGGGGACGTGCTCCGTAATTAGGATCGAAGCCCTTTTCGGCGAGAAAGTCTTTGGCATCTGCCGTAAACTCGAGCGCAAGCCCCATATGTCCGAGACGATCGAAGAGCTTCTTTGTGGAAATGTCGATGATTTCCTTGATATGCTCTTTGGTGAGGGAATGGAACACGATGCTTTCGTCAATACGATTGATGAATTCTGGATTGAAGAGCTTCTTCATTGAGTCTTCAAGCGTCTTCTTCATATCTCGATACTGATGCTTCTCTTCCGGTTCCTCACCGAAACCGAATACACCTTCCTGGCGAATCTCTCGTGCCCCGATGTTCGAGGTCATGATGAGAATGGTGTTCTTGAAATCCACCCTGCGGCCCAGTCCGTCGGTGATAATACCATCATCGAGCACCTGCAGCAGAATATTGAACACGTCCGGATGCGCTTTCTCGATTTCATCGAGCAGCACGACGGAATACGGTTTGCGACGGATTTTTTCGGTCAGCTGGCCGCCTTCTTCATACCCGACGTATCCTGGAGGAGCACCGACCAGGCGGGAAACGGAGAATTTCTCCATGTACTCACTCATATCGATGCGCACCAGCGCATCTTCGGAATCAAAGAGGTAGCGGGCGAGCACCTTGGCGAGTTCAGTTTTTCCGACGCCTGTGGGACCGAGGAAAACGAAGGAACCAATGGGACGCATGGGATCTTTGAGTCCTGCACGTGTTCGCCTGATGGCACGCACCAGTTTGTCGATCGCTTCATCCTGTCCGATAATCTCGGTCTTCAGCTCGTCGCCCATTTTGAGCAGTTTCTGGGACTCCGACTGTGCGATGCGGTTGACCGGGATACCGGTCATCATCGAAACGACGTCGGCGATCACCTCTTCATCCACGTCATGGACGATACTCTGTGACTGGGTTTCCCACTCACGCTTTGCTTCATCAAGTTCGTTCAGAAGCTTTTTCTCAATGTCGCGCAGCCGTGCGGCTTCTTCGAAGTTCTGGTTGCGCACGACCTGGTTCTTCTCGCTTTTGATCTTCTCGATTTCTTCTTCCAGCGTGACGATGTTTTTCGGAACGACGATGTTCTCGAGATGCACGCGGGCGCCTGCTTCGTCCATCACGTCGATGGCTTTGTCCGGCAGGAAGCGGTCGGTGATATAGCGGTCGCTCAGACGCACGCAATCGTCGATTGCACGTTTGGCGTAGAGTACGTTGTGATGCTCTTCGTACTTGTGCTTGATGTTATCGAGAATCTGAATGGTTTCTTCCACTGTTGTGGCGTCGACCATGATTTTCTGGAAACGGCGATCGAGCGCGCCATCCTTTTCGATGTTCTGGCGGTACTCGTCAAGCGTCGTCGCGCCGATGCACTGAATGTCACCGCGTGCGAGCGCGGGCTTGAACATGTTCGATGCATCGAGTGAGCCCGAGGCCCCGCCGGCACCCACGATGGTGTGCAGCTCGTCGATGAAGAGAATGATGTCACGTGCCTTCTCGAGCTCGTTCATCACGGCCTTCATGCGTTCCTCGAACTGTCCGCGGTACTTGGTGCCCGCGACCAGGGCTGCGAGATCCAGCGTCACCACACGCTTGTTGTGCAATACGCGTGATACTTTCTTCTGCACAATGCGGAGGGCGAGTCCCTCGGCAATCGCCGTTTTACCGACACCCGGTTCACCGATGAGCACGGGATTGTTTTTCTTGCGGCGAGACAGCACCTGGGCAACGCGTTCGATCTCTTTTTCGCGTCCCACGATGGGATCGAGCTTGTCTTCGATCGCCAGTTTGGTCAGGTCGCGTCCAAAGTTATCGAGCACCGGCGTCTTCACGCGTTCGGATCGCTTCTCCGCCTGTGCATGCGTGCCTTCGCTACTCCGCTCGGGTGCCTTTCCCGGCTCCTGCGAAGCGGCAGGTGAGGAGGGCTTGCCGCTGATAATGTTGTCGAGTTCATTGCGCACGAGGTCGTACTGCACATTGAACTGGTTGAGAATCTGTGCAGCGATGTTGTCATCGTCCCTCAGCAGGGAAAGGAGAAGATGCTCCGTTCCGATGACTTCACTCTTATAGAGTTTTGCCTCGAGGTAGGTGATCTTGAGAACTTTCTCGGCCTGCTTTGTCAGCGGGATATTACCGATCGTAATGGTACCGCCGGATGAGCGAACGGTGTCTTCGATGCTCTTCTTCACCTGGTAGAGGTCGCAGCCGAGATTGCGGAGGATTTTGACAGCGATGCCTTCCCCTTCGCGGATAATGCCAAGCAGGAGATGCTCGGTGCCAATGTAATCATGTCCAAGCCGCAGCGCTTCTTCGCGACTGAGCCGGATGACCTCCTGCACTCTGTTTGAAAAATTGCCTTCCATATGTCTATCCGGGGATATATAAGTCGTGCTTGAAAAGCCCCCTTTGCGTGCGAGGCGCGATGTATCATGTACTACAATAAAAATAGTGCTAGGGTTCCCCCCTTGCAAGGCCACTCTTTGTCCCTCCGGTACCTCCCCGTGTTCCGTGGAAGCTAAAAAATGATGATCCAGAGCGTATAGTCAAGAATCAGGATCATGGCGGAAGAAAGCACAAAAGCACGAATTGTCGAACGGCCGACCCCTTCCGCGCCTCCAGCGGTCTTGAAGCCGATGTGGCAGCCGAGAATCGAGGTGACTCCGCCGAAGGCGAGGGACTTGATGATACCGGAAATAATGTCCTTCGACTGGAAAAAACGCTCGACGCTGCCGAAGAAAACCTGGGGAGTAAGGTCCAGAAAGAAGTTCGCAACGGCAAAGGCACCGATGAGTGCAATCCCGTTCGCAAAGACGACCAGCACAGGCATCATGAGCACTGCACCGAGGAAACGTGGCATGGCCAGGTAACGCACTGGATTGATTGCCATGCTCTCGAGTGCATCGATCTGCTCGGTGACCTTCATCGTTCCGATTTCTGCCGCGATCGAAGCTCCCACGCGTCCCGCGATGACAATGGCGGTGAGTACGGGACCCAGCTCAATGAAGATTGCGCGGCTCACCGCACCGCCGATCAGTGAAAAGCTGATCATCCCCTGGAACTGATATGCAGCCTGCCACGAAGAAACCATGCCGGTGAACAGACCGATAATGAGTACAAGCGGCAGCGATCCTACGCCGATATGCGCCATCTGCTCGATCACCAGATGCCTGTCCCTGAACAGACGATGCATGCTGCGCAGAATATTCCACTGCAGCCTGCTGACCTGTCCCAGCTCCGTGAAAAAGCCGATCGTCCTCCGGCCAATTATGTCTATGCCGAACGTCATGATCGCAATGTAATGAATAATGTTGTTTGCTCCGCTTTGCGTCGCAGGCGTTTGCTCCGCTTTGCGTCGCAGGCGTTTGCTCCGCTTTGCGTCGCAGGCGTTTGCTCCGCTTTGCGGAGTAGGTGTTTCTCCGCTGTCGCGGAGAGTTTTTCGCACCGCTTGCGCGGTGCGGTTATTTGCTCCGCTGCGCGGAGCAGGTGTTTGTCCAGCTGCGCTGGACCAAGAACTCTCCCCGCGGAGCGGGGAGAAACGCCTCCTGCCGCGAAGCGGGAGGAAAAGACTACCGATGAGCGACACGAGGCTCTCTGCCTCTTCAGACGGAGTCAACAGAGCTCATCGGTATATGCGGAGGCCTTCGGTGCAGTTGCGGCACATCTCTATACTGCGGCGATCATGGAGGATGCGGCGGCGGAAGTCGTGATATTCTTCTGATTGCCAGATGTCCGCGAAGCTGCGGCCGTTGAGTTGACCGAGGGGATACTCGGCGTCCTTGTCGAAACAGCAGGGCACGACGACACCATCCCAGGTCACGACACTGCGCTCCCACAGTCGCACGCAGCGATTGTGCAGCGCATTGCGCGTGCGCAACTCGCCATCGACATTTTCGTAACGGGAATACTTCGGGTTGCTCGGGAGAAATTTCTCCGCGCCTTCAATCGAGTACACCTGCATGGTCTTGAGCGCCACCTGTGCATGATATTTCGCGGCGAGCGCTTGCAGCTTGGGCAGTTGTTCTTCGTTTTGTTTCGTCACGAGAAGCTGCAGTGTGAGTTCGGTGCAGCTGCGTTTCGTCTCGCGTCGGGCAGCGTCGAGGTTCTCGAGCGCTTCATGTACTTTTGCAAGGCTGCCGCCAACACGGTACTGCTCGTACACCTCCTGTGTGAGTCCGTCTATGGAGATAATGAGCCTGTCGAGTCCGCTCGCTATGACCTCGCGGGCTTTTGATGAACGAAGGTAATGTGCATTGGTGCTGATGGAGACGTACATGCGGCGGTTGCGCGCATACCGCACCATGTCCAGCAGTTCATTGTGAATGAAGGGTTCCCCCTGGAAGAACAGCTGCAGATAAAACACTTCGTGACGGACCTCATCCACCAGGCGACGGAATTCGTCCATCGGCATCAGTCCCATCGCTCGCACCATGGCTCCGTTGCCTGAAGGACATTCGGGACAGCTGAGGTTGCAGCGGTTTGTCGGCTCTATCGTCAGCGTCCACGGTTTCCCCCACACGATGCTGCGTCCGGTACGCGCGGAGAGCTGATAGGAAATCGACATCCTCAGGAAATTCCAGGCACGGCGAAGGGTGAAACAGCGAAGAAGATTTCGAACAGTGCGCAGTGTCATGCGCCTTCCTTTCTCGCAAGAATGTACCAGGTGGGGTTGAGCCACCGATTGAATATCCCCGGGGTATCACGCACCAGGACGCGAAGCGGGTACTGTAGTCCCGTCGCCCGCAGTGCGCGCACAATGCGCAGATGCATGTCGCTCCACACCACGGTTTCGGGATGCGTGAACAGTTGTTTCGCGGCGGCGCGATTGACATAACGCCAGCTGAATCCGGCGTTGCCGAGCAATGCGCTGAGCTGCTCGGCACTGAGCAGCTGTGCAAGATCATCGCGGTCGGCGTCCGAGGGACGACGTCGGCGCAGGATGGGACGCAATTCTTCACGCGATTTTCGGCTCACCAGCGGCAGTCCGAAATGGGGGTCTGCCACGAGATTCGGCAGGGCATTCCTGTTCGGCGTGCTGAGATAGAGGATGCCGGAGGGACGCAGTACGCGTGCCATTTCGCGAAGCACAAGCTGTGGATCCGTAACATGTTCGATAACATCCTGCAGCACCGCGGCATCAAAACTGCGGTCTGCAAAACGAAGGGAAGTCAGGTCGCCAGCTTCTGCCTCGATACGGCTTTGGTTCTCCTGCAGCATGGTGAGACGAGCGGGATTTCTGTCAACTGCCGTAACGTCCGCCCCTGCATCGGCAAGAGCAATGCTCGTGCCACCCACACCGCAACCGGCATCCAGCACCCTTGCCTCACGAAGTGGGATGGCTTCGGAGAGCAGACGGCAGACCAGCGATCCGCGAAGGACGGCATTCTCGGCAGCACGCTTCCACCGTGGATAGTCGGGATGCGCGGTGTCAAGGTGCGACGTTGCGGGGTGCGACGTTGTGGGATGCTCGTCATCATGTGCAGACTCGACCTTACGTGAAGGTGTCGGTACAATGCGCGGGACGCTATGTGTCTTCTGCTGCATGCTACCAGCGTGAAGGACGGATGTGAGACAAAAGGGATACGATCACGGAGTAAAAAATATGAAACGCTTCCCATTTCACAAGCTGTATCCGCGAGCGCTCTGCGTCCATCCATTTGAACGGGGCGACGAGAAAGCCTGTCGCGTACCAGAGCGTCCATACGATGAAAATGGGAGGGAGCAGTTTTTGCATGCCGGGAAGAACAGCGATGAGGATGAGACCGGTGAGTACCGTCAGCAGTTCGACCCCGAGGAAGATCCCGAGCAGCCATGCGCCGCGTCCCTGATACGACGCCCCGACACGGTAATGCCTGAGTTTCTGGCGCAGCAGTGCGCGCCAGGAGGCGGGAGTGGAGGACCAGACCATCGCATCCTGTTCGATGCACATGCCGATGCGCGCGCCCTGTGCATGCATACGCTGCAGCAGCAGGTCGTCGTCTCCCCCGAGCTGCCCGAACAGCGGTTCGAGTCCGCCGCACCGCTCATACGCCTCGCGGCGAAATCCCCAGCTGCGTCCCGTTGCCATGTACGGGACGCCCCAGGCCGTGGCAGCGGACATCATCGCAAGCGTACGGCATGCATCGAATGAGGAATATGCAGAATGTGCATATCGTGTTGATCGCAGGGGCGCGAGTCCCGCTGCGACATCATTCCCGCGCTGCAATGTGCGCAGCATTGCCCCTGCCCATTCTTCCCCCGCCTCACAATCCGCATCCGTCAGGAGCACGATGTCCGTCTGCGCTTCGCTGATTCCGCGATGAAGCGCAAACTTTTTCGGAGAAACATCGTCAGGGACGCTGTCGATGCGCAGCAACCGCAGCTGCAGTGCACCTGTGGCACGCTCCACCACCGCTGCCGTGCCGTCCTCACTGCGATCATCGACGACAAGGACATGCAGCAGTTCCTTCGGGAAACGCTGTGCTGCAAGCGACGCGAGCAGGCGAGGGATGCGCGCCGCTTCATTATGCGCTGCAACCACAACGGTTATTTCCTCATGCCGTGTCGATTGCGGCGGAATACGCAATGCGCGTCGCCACCCGAGATAGATGAATACGAAACCGAGTGCTGTGAGCACGGCGCTGAGGATGAACACGGTGAAAAGAGTGGTCTCCATGCTCAGGATGCACCTCTCGCGCAGCGTTCTGTCAGAAGCTCTGTGAGCAGTGATTTGCTTGTGATCGGTTCCGCTCTCCCATCGGTGCGTTGCATGAGTTGTCCCATGAAGAATCCGAAGAGCTGCTGTTTCCCTTCGCAGTATTTTGCCAGTTGGTCAGGGAAATCATCCAGGATCTCTACGATATACTGATGCAAGAGGGTGGGATTGTGCAGTTGTCGAAGCTCCATATTATCGATAAGCGCATCAACGTCCTCACCTGTACGCAGCGCGGGAAGCACCTCCTTCGCAGCGGAATAACTGATTGTACCATCCTCCACGCGCATGATCAGACGTGCCAGCGAAGTTGCCGATGTACAAGGTGTGGTGTCACCGAAGGTGTGCATGTCGCGCAGGACCTCTCCGGTCATCCACTTTGCGGCGATGACAGGTGCATTTTCAATCGGAAGCCGCTTGATCAGCTGCTCATAGTAGAAAGAGAAGGTCTTTTCGTTCGTAAGCGTGGTCGCAGCCTGCGGTGACAGTCCGAAATCTTCGACATACCGCGACCAGCGCTCGAAGGGAAGTTCGGGAAGCGTGTCGCGCGCAGACTGCAGCATCTCAGATGTGACAAGGACAGGAGGGAGATCGGGCTCAGGCAGATAGTGATATTCTGCTGCGCTTTCCTTGCCACGCATGATGCGTGCCTCCTGCGCATCCTCGTCCCACAAAAGCGTCGCCGCCTCGATGGTGCCGCCGCTCTCTTGCATGCGGCGCTGTCGAAGGATTTCCCACGCGAGTGCGCGTTCGACGCTGCGGAAAGAATTCAGGTTCTTGATCTCTGTGCGCTCTCCCGCACTGCCGTCCGCGTTGCGAAGTGAGATGTTGGCATCACAGCGCAGCGATCCCCGTTCCATATCTCCGTCACTCAGGTTGAGCCAGCGCAGCAGCTGGCGCAGGGATTTCATAAACGCGGCAGCGTCGGCGGGATTGTCGAAATCGGGCGCTGTGACAATCTCGAGCAGCGGCGTACCTGCGCGGTTATAGTCTACAAGCGACCCATCTTCCGTATGCTTCATCTTCGCGGCGTCTTCCTCCATGTGTATGCGCGTCAGGCGCACATTGTCCGCTTCCCCTGAGGCATTGATGTAAGACATCGCACCGTTCGCACAGATGGGATCCCGGTACTGCGTGATCTGATAGCCCTTGACCAGGTCGGGGTAGAAATAATGTTTGCGGGAGAAAGTGGATGTCGATCGGATGTCGCATTGCAATGCACTCCCCAGCATCACGGCTGCCTGCGGGAGCGCCGCGTTCAGCACGGGCATCGCACCCGGGTGGCCGAGACAGACCGGACAGCAGCGCGTGTTCGGCGCGGCTTCCTCATCCACGGCGCAACCGCAGAACGCTTTGCTGCGTGTCAGCAGCTGCGCGTGGATTTCCAGTCCTATGACAACGTCAACACTCATGCTTCAGCTGCTTTTTCCCCGGTGCTGTGCGCGCCTGCGGGAAAGTGTTCTGCGAGGGCGGCTTTTATTTCCTGCCGCTGGACGTAGGAGAGTACCGAGAGGGCGACGTAGAATTCCTCCTTCATGCCTTTGATCGAAATGTGCATGCCAGTGGCGGAATGCCAGATGTTTTCGATTTCCTCCCAGCGGTAATCACCCGTTGAGAGCTGCGGCAGTGTATAGATATTGTTATCGTATCCCTGTGTGAGCCTCCACGACATCCCGCCATCATGAATACGTACATACTGCGCTTTGACATAGCGCGCGCGCCGGTATCCGCCAATGATCAGCACATAGATGAACCAAATGCGCAGGAGGAGAGACCATATGGAGTCCGAGGGGTGAGCAAAACTCATTGTGTACACGAAAAGAGCAACGATGGCTATACAGACCGCGACGAAGAGCAACGTCTGACGCTTTTGCCAGGGTGTCTGGATTGTGATGTCGAGTTCACGCATGAGCTTTCTCTTCCTTCAATGGATGGAGTGGGGTTGTGTCACTGCGCATTGCTGCGATGGCGCGGGCTACGGGACGCCAGAGCCAGCTGTTTGCAACCAGGCGTCCGATGAACAGCGCAACAGCTGCGGCAACGGCGCCCACGAGATCGAAGGCGACGATGCCGATGAAAAGGACGAGGATGATGGTACCGACTTCGAGTCCGGTCGCCAGGGTAATCGGACCAGTCCGTTTTGCACTCACCAGGGTAGCGCGCTGATAGGATAGCAGAACGGACGCCCCGGGAATAAGCACGAGCAGCATGGTGGGCAGCTCGGCGAACGTCGCGAGATCAGGCGTGAGTCCCATAAGCGTGACAAACCAGAAATCCGCCACCGGCGTGAATGCGATCAGTGCCAGTCCGACCACCGCACTCACCCCGAGCACTGCCGCGAAATTCCGCACGGGCACATATCCCTCGAAATGCTCTCCGTACTTCGCGATGGCCACTTCCTGATACGACAAACCGAAGCTGCGGAAAATGAACACCAGCGTATTGATCACCGGCATGACGGCGAGCGATTCGAGTGCCATGCGCGACTGTCCGAGAAAAAACGTGATCATGGGCTGCACGCCGAGCGCCAGCAGGGAGGTCAGGGCAAGAGGATAATAGAAAGCGAAAATGGAACGGTAGGTCATGCCATTATCGGAAGCGTCGTCATTGGCAAGATGTTCATGCAGCTTCGCATGCGCCATGATGCGGCTGGCAATGGCTTCAAGGGAAACACCGACCGAGAGGGAAATCGCACCCACCGCTGCACCGGGGATATGGGTAAACAGGTAGAGCAGCAGCGCCGTCGCCGCCATGCTGAAAAGGCGGATGATGGTGCCGTACGCAACGCGCCGGGTCTGGTTTCCCCGAATCATGAGTCCCTGGTAAAAGCGGCGAAAGCCGATCGCGCCAGGCCAGGGAAGCAACAGCGCTGTTGCGAGATGCGTGAGATGAGAAACCTCGGGAGGGAGACCGATCAGATCCTCCGCGATGAGGGGGAAGACCGGGGGCAGTACGAGCACGGCCATCAGCACTGTGATCCCTCCGTTGAGCAGCAACGTGAAGTTGCGCAGCTTGAGATAGGATGTGCGATTGCTCACCAGGGCGGTGGAGGCGCTCATCATCATGATGATGGGGGCTTCCACGATCAGTGCAAAGGAGAAGGCCACGCCATATGCGGCGAGATTGAATTTCGGCTCGGTCAGGCGCGCGATGATGGCTGCGAGAAAGGGTCCTTCGACGGACATCATCAGCCACGTCGCGAGCAGCGGCAGCCAGAAGATGAATATCCCTTTGTACGTCGGTATGGATCGCTCCTGCGGCATCAACGCAATAAATCTGTTTCCCCCCGCAGATGCAACTACCCCGGAATATGAACCCTCGCTACCGTCGATTCCGGAAAAGATAGTAATGCAAGGCGGTAAAGAACCCGCCCATCAGCAGGGCTGAAAATATCTGCCCCATGCGCCTGTCCTCACGTACCTGTACGATGCTCATATCCGCCAGGAAGAAGAACAGCAGGAAAAACACGCAGTAGTACAGTGCCAGGAGGATGATGTGTCCCGACAATTGCCTGCTGAAACGATATAGCTGTTCGCGCATGCTCATGCTGCTTTAAATGCATACTACTGCTGCGGCGCGCCAATCTCAAGCGTGCGTTTTCAGGGATTGTAGGTCGTTATAAAACTCACCCTTCCCCGAAAATCGGGGAAGGGTGCCTGGGTGATGGATCTATGAGTCGAGGGGGGTATTGTTCGAGTGTGTCTGACGGTGTGCAGTGGGTGACGGAATTACCAGTTGGCGTACTGCACATCGAGACGGTTTGGTTCCGGCTGCGACATGTCACATATAAGTGTCACGGTCTTTTCATCACCCACACTGGATGAAGCCGTGATGGTGAATCGATCACCGGCGCCGGCAACAGCGTAGGTCGCGTTGAGGTTCCGTCCGGTCTGCGCATCATCTGTATCCGCCATGCCGCAGTCGGCAATGGAGATATTCTCAAAACTGCGGCCACCGCCTCCGAGCACCGCAGGCTTGTGATAGAAACCCTGGGCCGCAGCGGCAAGGTGGAGGCAGTCCTCCGTGATCGCATCCCTGTTCGCCTGGTCCGCGTTCGCATCGAAGATGGTAAAGCCGATGCTGACGCCGATCCCGACGACAATGATGCCGAGAACGATAAGTAGTAGTTGTTGAGTGCCCATAATGTATCTCCTCTGCTGAAAATGGTGTTAAGCGCACTTGCACTTGAGATAACTGCGGAGCTCCGCCGCCGTCGGCGGAGCCCGCGGCACTTCCTCCAGGTTCGGAGACCTGTCTTCCTCGTAAACTTCTGAACTTCCGGTTCGCCCATATTTAAGCATGAACCGTGCCAAACGGACTCCCCGGCAGAAACCGGCGAATGCCGCTTGTTTTCTTCACTCTATGAATGCGAAATAGTCCCTGCGTTCGGATTACGAACAGGATTTCGGAGAAAAAGTCTCATTCCCGAACACGGTAATCCACGGGAATACTGTTTCCCCTTCTAAAAAGCTGCACTCACAGGGTGCTGGTCATCTGGCCGCTTCTGTACGATAACCGGTCAGTATTTCCAGACTTGTATTTGATTGTTGAAGTGCGGATTATGCAGAAAGTGCATATTCGAAAGAATCATGGAGTAAAGGGATCCCATGGGAACGTTTACCGTGAAACTGCATCGCATTCTGCATGCGCCGCCCGAACGCGTCTATCGCGCTTTTCTTGATCCGGGTGCTCTGGTGAAATGGATGGCGCCGCATGGCTTTACCGGGAAGGTACATCACATCGATGCGAAGGTGGGTGGGACGTACAAGATGTCGTTCACGAATTTCAGCACCGGTACCGTACACGCATTCGGCGGAACCTACACCGAGATCATCCCGAATGAAAAGCTGGTGTATATCGACGTGTTCGACGATCCAGGCCTTGAGGGAGAGATGGAGGTGACGATTACACTCAAGGAAGTGTCGGTTGGGACAGAACTGCGTATCGTGCAAGCTGGCGTTCCTGACCTGATTCCTGAGGACGCCTGTTACCTGGGATGGCAGGAGTCACTGCAACTGTTCGCGCTGCTCGTCGAAGCTGAGGTCCCCGACGGTGCCTGAGTGTCCGTGACGATCGCAGAGAATCCGCTTCCGTGCTGATCAGCCAAGACCGAACAGGTACCAGAGCTGCGTTACCACGAACGTTGTCGCTACGCCCATCGCGATGGGCAGCAGGGCGGATACCACGGTCCATTTCATGCTCCCGGTTTCCCGGTAAATCGTATACAGCGTAGTGCTACAGGGGTTGTGCAGCAGACTGAACAGCATGAGGTTGATGGCGGTCAGCAGCGTCCATCCCCCGGCATGGAGCACGGTGAGAATGTCATTGTTCGACTGCAGTTCGAACATCACACCGGCACCGTCGCCGACACCGGCCAGTCCCCCAACGAGAACCGTGAGCATGAGAATGGTAGGAATGACGATTTCGTTTGCCGGGATGGCGAGAATGTAGGCGACGAGGATGACGCCGTTGAGGCCGATAAATATTCCGACCGGATCGAGCCAGTTGATGAGGTGCTCGGCAATGCTCGCATCCCCGACCATGATATTTGCGGAAAGCCAGATAGCAGCACCTGCGGGCAATGCAAACTTCACGGCGCGCCAGAGTACGATGACGGTGCGATCGATAATGGAAGTGTAAATCGTCTGCCAGAAACGCGGGGGACGATAGGGGGGCAGTTCGAGGCTGTAGGCACTGGCTTCACCGCGAAGCACGGTGCGTGATAGACTCCATGATGTCACGAACGTAAGCAGCACGCCCAGCATTGCAATACCGACGACAGCCAGTGCGGAGATGAGTCCCGCCAGGTGTGCCGGTGCCAGTGCACCGATGAATATGGTTGCAAGCAAAATCTGCGTGGGCCAGCGTCCGTTACACAGTGCGAAGTTGTTGGTGATGATGGCGATGAGGCGTTCGCGTGGCGAGTCAATGATACGTGTCGCAATGACTCCCGCGGCGTTGCAGCCAAAGCCCATAGTCATCGTAAGTGCCTGCTTCCCGTGCGCACCGGCACGGTGAAATAGTGAATCGAGATTGAAGGCGACGCGCGGGAGATACCCGAAATCCTCGAGCAGGGTGAAAAGGGGGAAGAAAATCGCCATGGGAGGAAGCATGACGCTGACAACCCATGCCGTTGCGAGATACATGCCGTCGATAAGCAACCCGTCGAGCCACCACCAGAGTCCGATAGATGCAGCCGCCTCTTTCAGCAACGGATGCACCGTATCGATCAGTAATCCCGCCAGTATGGCGGACGGAATATTCGCGCCACTGATCGTGAGCCAGAATACCAGCGTGAGCAGCAGCAGCATGAGAGGGAAGCCCCAGATGCGGCTGGTGAGAATGCGGTCGAGCGTGCGGTCGAAGCCGCGGGATGCAGCGCGATCGGGTCTTGCGACCACGCGGTCGGAGATGCGTGCTGCTTCCGCGTAGAGGGATTCCGAAAGTTGATCGTGCAGCTCACCACCGATTTCCCAGCGCAGTTTCTGTGCGGTGGAGACGATGTCTGCCGCGGTAGTATTGGCAGTTGGTGTCATGCGCGTATCTCCCCGAGTTCGCCCTTGAGGAAGGCCTGGGTGATGGACTCATCCCCGTCGAGAAGCCGCAGTGCCACCCATTCGGCATTCGGGAGTCCTGGTACCGTGTTCTGTATCATCTCCGTCAGCGTCGCGAGCGAAGAACGCAGTTCGCGTGACCGGTAGCTGACGCGATAGGGCTTGGAACGCACATTGGATGCCGCCATATCGGCGATGACGTTCAGCAATTCGGGAATGCCCTTGTGCTGTCGCGCGGTCATGGGAACGACGGGCATGCCGAGATCGCGCGCCAGTCGCCGGTCATCGATCTCGAGTCCCTTGCGCTTTGCCTCATCCATGAGGTTCAGGCAGAGCACCGCGCGCTCTGTAATCTGCGAAACCTGCAACGCCAGGTTCAGGTTGCGCTCGAGGCGTGTGGCATCCACGACCACCAGCGTCACGTCCGGTTGTCCGAACAGGATGAAATCGCGCGCCACGAGTTCGTCTTCACTCGTTGCGAGCAGCGAGTACGTGCCGGGAAGATCCACGAGCTTGTAATTCCGTCCCCCGTAGGAGAAGCCGCCTTCCATGCGCGTTACGGTTTTGCCCGGCCAGTTCCCGGTATGCTGTCGGAGTCCGGTCAGCGCATTGAATACCGTACTCTTCCCGGTGTTTGGATTTCCGGCGAGGGCGACGACGAAATCGAAGTTTTCCATATCCACGCCAAGACGCTTGAGTGCACCAGCGTCATGCATGGGACAACTTGCACAGGCATCCGCAGATGCTTGTTTCCGTGCGGGTGTATTGTTCTGTGCGATGGGAAGTTCTTTTTCCATGACGGCAGTCTATTCCTCAGTGTGCGATTCCGTTGAAAGGATGGTAGGCGGAGCATTGTCCGCTGCACCATCCGCAGCCTGGACAAGGATGAGTTCCGCGAGTTTGCGGCGCAGCGCGATGAGTGAGCCGCGAATATCATACGCGACCGGATCACCGCCGGCACTGCGCATTTCCGCACTCACACGTGTACCGGGCAGAAGTCCGAGATCAAGCAGACGCCTGCGCTCACTGCCACGGATGCGCTTTGAAAGGCTGAGTACGGTGGCAAATTCGCCGGGACGCAGATCCGCCAACGAGCGTCCATCGACAGTTGCGGCGTGTGTTTGTTCCTCTGCCTTTTCCTCGATTGGTACGACCGTGACATTCCCGGCGACGGCAGATGAGAGGTTCAACTCGCGTCCTTCGCAGGCACAGGTCAGCTCTCCACCAGAATTCCGCAGCAGGTGGAGCTGTTGTCCACTTGCCACGCCTGCGGCGACAAGCTGCGCATACGCTTCCTCCGGTTCGTCTTCTACGTGCACGATACGTGCTTCCCTGCCCGCGGGCAGTTCGCTGAGCGGCATGCTGTTTTTATAATAGGCGACGTAGCCGTCGTGCGCGGGAATTGGATCGCCATGCGGATCATGCGTGGGATTCCCGAGCTGGCGGGCCAGTCCTGCCACTTCGCTGTCCGTCATCCTGTGTTCATATTCATCCGCCCTGCGATGCCACTCGGTTTCCTCATACCCGGTTTCATCAGCCAGGTAGCGTTCGTACAGCCGGTGCGCGCGCATGATGCGGAGCGCGTATTCTCGTCCCTTTTCTGTGAGCTCAAGTTCTTCGCCCAGCATTCCGTGCTGTCGGAGATCTGAGAGTACCGGACGCAGTTCCTGCTCTTCGAGTTGCAATGCGCGCAGCACATCCCTTTCTTCGGCCACACTGTCATTGAGCCCGAGTTCGACCAGGAATTTGAGAACGTCTTCTCGCAGTACACGCGCCGTGAATTCCCGGTTACGGCGCAGCAGACGCAGGAAATGGCGTCCATACCGCCAACCCAGCCAGGTAACTGCGACGATGAGCGTAAAGATGATGAGGTTTATCAATGGTTGTGACATGTCACCCCTCGCTCTGTACAAAGATTTGCTGTGCGACCATGGGACCAAGCACGACGGTGCCGCATACGCCATGCACCTGTATGGTCATGTTTCGGTCGAAAGGGGAGAGTCCCTCCACCGTCAGGCGCTTGCCTGGTACGACATCGCGCTCCCAGAGAAAACGCAGAAGCTCCGCATCGCTGTCGCTGACGCGCTCGACCACCGCATCGTCCCCAGGTTGCAGTTCGGCAAGCGAAAGGGATCGCGCATCCGGCATGTTCAGGTCGCGGTCGGGAATCGGATCCCCATGCGGGTCATGGGTGGGATTGCCAAGTAATTCCGCGACTTTTTCCTCGAACTCCTCCGAAATTACGTGTTCGAGCCGACAGGCTTCGTCGTGCACGCGGTCCCACGAATATCCAAGCACGCGATGCAAAAAGGTTTCCAGCAGACGGTGATGTCGAATCACTTTCAGCGCCCAGCGCTCGCCCTCGGACGTAAGCATCGCGCCACCGCGCTTGCGATAATCCACAAGTGGGGGCTGCTCCGCCGCGAGCCGCTGCAGGTATCCCGTGACGGAAGCCTGCGAGACTGCCAGAATTCCCGCAATTTCCTTCGTCCCGGCCCGCGCACCCGTGCGCGTGAGGTTGAAAATGGTTTTCAAGTAATCATCCGTGGCGACATTCATATCTCATACCGGAATTATGCTGTGCTAAGTCATAACTTAGGCCAGCCTAATTAGAATGTCAAGTGGATTTTTCACGCCCTGTGACCGAACTCAGGGTGATGGCACATGGCAGGTGACGTCCAGCGTCGTTGGACACAGCAGCCAACATCAACGTGGCTTTCGCCATCGGCGTGGTTTTTGTGGTGGAGTGTATCGCTCGACTGTATTGACAATGCGAAATAACCTGATTAATATGGGGCGAAGATACTGGACCAATCGATGCATGCGAATGCATGCCGCATGACATAGAGACGAAGTAATATCATTACCCCGATGTTTGGGTGGCCTCGGGGGGACCGCCATGTGCATCTGAGGTGAGGTATGTTCATACTCAAGCGTCCAGCTTTTCATTTTCCGCTCCTCCTGCTTCTCAGTCTTTCCATTCTCCACGCGCAACAGTTGCCGCCCCCTGCAGCTCCGTTCCCTGTGGACCTTTCTTTCCTGGGATATTCCGGGGGAAGCGGGAACGATGATGCGTACATGACGCGCGTTGATCGACAGGGGAATGCATACCTGGCCGGTACAACACAATCAGTGGATTTCCCGCAGCAGCCCGCTGCGTCCCCTCCCGCCAAGTGGGATCTCTTCCTGCTGAAATGCCGCGATGATGGTAGTATCATCTACAGTCGTACGCTTGCGATACAGGGACGGAGTTTGATGGATATGGCGATTGGCAGCAATGATGATCTGATCATGCTGCTCCGATCACAGCCGCTCGATGACTGGCTCACCCCCGATGCACAGCAGAAGAGCCGGTCGAACTGGGGAATCGTGGTGCTCGACAGCACAGGATACGTCAAGTACGTATCGTATCTCCCGGATGAAAAAATCCAGCAGTACGCAGACATGGAAACGGATGCGTACGGGGACCTCTACTTTATTGCGCATACGTATGATACACCGCCGTCCACGACAGGCAACGCGATGTTCGCCCAGAATCAGGGAAGCGAGGATGGCTTCATCATGATTTTCTGCGGGACCGATTATTCGCTCGCCTATGCCAGCTGTTTCGGGGGAATGGGCCATGAGGAATTCACACACATCGCCGTGCAGGATGATCAGCTTGCAGTAGCGGGCATCGCGTGGGACAGCGGGGATTATCCCATGGTCAACGCAGCCCAGCCGAACATTGCCGGAGGTATGGATTTTGTGCTTTCCTGTCTGTCATCTGATGGACAGCGGGTGAATTATTCGACCTACCTCGGAGGCAGTGCGGCGGAGTACTGGAACGCGTCCGGCACATTTCACCGCAGGCTGCGTTTTGATGAATTCGGCAACCTCTATTTCGTAGGGGAAACGCGTTCGAGCGATTATCCCGTTACCGACACACTGTTCCTCTTGCCGACGAATTACCAGGCTATCGCACTCACGCGGTTCAATCGGAGCGGGCAGATCACGTTTGGTACACTGATCTGCAGCGACAAGAATACATATTGCGGTGAGATGGACGTAGACAGTTGTGGAAGCGTCCTACTCAGCGGCGTCACCCTCGGAAAGAATTTTCCTCTCACTGACCCACTGACGCCGGAGGGCGAGAACTTTATCACTGTCATCAATACCAATACCCGGGAGGTTTCATACAACACACGAATCGGAAGAGTGACTCCCTTGCCTTCGCTGACGCTTCATGGAAATACCATGTATCTCGGTGGGTCCTCAAACGCTGCCGTTGGACTCCCGCCCACGGCAGGATTGAACGGAGCCCATACCACTGTCAACGATCCATTTCTTGGCGCTCTCAGCATGCCGGCACTCTGCAGCAGGGAAGCGCTGCACACTGGCCTGAAACCCGACAGATCCGTTGTCGAGGTAGAATTCTCATTGCCCGATACCCTTCTTATCGATCTGCGCCGCGGTGTCACCAATCCGTCAACGTTGACCGCCCTGCTGATCGTGAGGAATCCATCCGCCACCATACCGACGGATTCCGTCCATATTACACTCCAGCTGCCGCCGGGACTCAGCATCACGCATGGATCCCCGGGCAGTACAGTCGTGTTGCCATCCATCCAACCGGGTGGTGAAAGAACGATTACCTGGCATTTGCATCCGGTGATCTCCCTGGTCGCACCGTACACCTCGTTGGAACTGTCCGTTCTCGCTTTGCAGAAACGGTTTTGCGCGGGAAGCGATTTCACAATCGAGCGCATGACTGTGGTGTACCGCGATCTGGCCTACACCGAACTTGCCTGCGACGTCTCGCTGATGGAGCCTCCGCAGTTGCGTCTGGATGGAAAACATCTCCGTTCGGATTCAGCGACGCTGCGTCTCCAGGTCACCAATCTCACCGGAGAGGACGCTGCGCTCAAAGGCGTACGGCTTGCCATTTCTCCTGAATCCGGCGCAACGCTGTATCCTCCTCAGACGCTGTTCACGCTGCTGCAGATACTCCGGGCGCATGAGACGAAAGAGGTGTTCTGGACGCTGCGCGTGCCGACATGGCTTTTTGATCGCGAACTGCACTGCACGGTTGCGATTGTCGATACCTTCGGGTTCGACATGCAGTTCTGCGACAGTCTGTGGAAAGTTCCGGGCGCTGGCTTATCGGATTGCGAGGCCGTGGGTCCCGCCGTCGTGCGTTGCCAGTCCGGCGTAGATTGTACTCCTTCACTCGTCGGAATATCGGTCACCGTTGAAAACACCACCGACACGACCACCCACTACAGTGCTCTGCAGATGGATCTTTCATCCGCACCGCATCTTGCGCTGAGAGCCGGGGACATGCCCTCTCGCCCGCCATTCTATATACGGGAACGTTTCCGTCGTGTATTCATGTGGGATCTCATCCCGCGAACACCTATCGTGGAATCCTGCAGCGATACCATCCGATTCAGTTACGTCAGTGAATGGGACCAGGTAACACATACCTGTCAGGTTGTCGTCAAATTTGAAGTACTCGTATCGGAAGTGTTTTGCAGTATTGAAGCACCGGACACGATTGCAGTGAATCGGGAAGGGACCGGATATGTGGAGGATACGTTCGAAGTGGAGGTCGTGTTTGCCAATACGGGAAACACCGCGAGACCGTTGACCCATGCCATACTCAATCTCGAAGGAGCCCAGTTGCTCACTTCTGCGCAGCAAACGCTGCAAACACTGGCTCCAGGCGACCACGACACGTTGCGCTGGTGGATAAACATTCCGTCCATGCTGGAGGCTCGCGTCGTGCAGCTTTCAGTTGCGGCCTATGAAGGCGAAGTGGAAGCAACACGCTGCATGCATCACATCGACGCTCCCGCGATTCCTCTTGTCTGCGCACTGCAGGCACCCGACACGCTGACGTATGACGGCGCGTCGGATGCATACACGCCATCACCGTTCGTGCTCACAGGGACGCTTAACAATCACAGCAGCGAAACGTTGACACTTGTGCATGCACAACTGCTCACCGCTTCATTGACGCGATGCGCATTGCTTGGTCCCGCCTCGCGCGACACCGCAGTACTGGGTCCGGGGGCGTCGTGGACTGTCACATGGACGCTCGATGCGAAATACGATGTGCAGTCGGAAGACAATCCCCTCATCGTGGAATTCGATGCCGCGGAAACGGGAGCACACACCGATTGCATGCGGTCGATTCATGTCGAGGGAGGAACACCGGAGCATGTGCTGCGTTGCGTCACGGCGGGACACGATACAGTCTGGGTAGATGATTACATCGAACGAATCATTCCTGATCCATTGCAACTGCAGTACACGCTGAAGAACGACGGCCAGTCGGTCACACCGGCCTGCGAGGTCGCAATTCTGCCACCCGCGATGCTGCGCCTGGTCAATGGCGCTGACAGCATTCGGTCCATTCCTGCCCTTTCGCCCGGCGCACAGTTCAGTGTCGAATGGTTGCTTGCGATAGACTACCAGGCCTTGGTGCCGGGACCGTGGATCGTACGGTGGGAGACTTCATGTGGTGACAGCGTGCTGCAGCCTGCGTGTGATCATCCGATCGATGTTGTGAACAGACGGCCAGCGGGACTGGTGGTGAGTCCATGGCTGCTGCGCTTTGAAGCTGAGCACAACGGACCACTTCCCGCTCCGCAAACCGTACAGACATGGATGGGTGATGCTTCCCCCGCGAACTGGAGCATCAGCGCGAAGCCTGCGTGGATCGACAGCGATCCTGCATCCGGCAGCAACGTGCAGACTGTCACCGTGCAGCCGAACACGACCGGACTCGCTGTGGGCACCCACACGGGCATGCTCGATTTTTCGCACACGCCGCTGAGTACGGGCGACGTGCAGATCGTGTATGTGCTGCGCAACCCGCTGTCCGTCGCTATTCCACCACTCGCGACAAAGCTGCGCATCAACGCGGTGTATCCGAATCCGGTCGAAGGCAGCGGGAAAATTGTGATTGTCTGTGAAACGCTCCCCGAGACCGAAGTTCAGCTTCGGATGCACGACCTTCTCGGCAGGGAAGTGTGGACCAAAACCATTCGTTCGGACCAGCGAGGAATAGGAACGACACGTATGACATTCACCTCCCTCGTAAGCGGAAGCTACGTGCTCACCGTTACCGCGGGAGCCGCATCGGATACGCGGCTGGTTCTGATAGAGAAATAAAAAAAACAGGGCGCGCAGTTGTCCGAACATTCCGTCCGGTTTGCGCGTTCAGTCCGGTTTGCGGCGCACCCTGCGCGCGGAGCCCTCGTTGTGCTCCCAGTACGTCAATGTATCCTGGAAACACACACCGGGAAGGTCTTCGGCCATGGATGCGATGTAGGCCCGCGCATCCTCGACGCCACGGTTGTAGGCGAAGGGCGCGATCTCGGTAAGGATGTAATCGAGAAGGAGGGTGGACTGCAGCTCGTTGATTTCTCCGTCGAGATTTTCGTCGAAGTAGCGCTGCAGCGAGTCAAGCACGTCGGCTTTCTGTTCGGAGGTCAGTTCAACAGGCATGGGGCATACATGAGGCAGATGAAACAATCAGGCGGTGAAAATCCTGTCCTGCATTGAAATATAGGGCAGTGCCACAACCATATCCAGCGCCCCGGCTCAGGAAGCGGAGCGCATCCCCCCATCGCCTCTGGCGTACTTTCAATTCCGGGAAAAGAAGTCTATCATTGGGAATACATTCATGATAATCCATTGCGGGAAATGGCTATGGAGTTGACCATACTTCAACTTGGTGAGAACCGCGTTGCTGAGATCAGAGGTGACGAGGTTGTCCTCTCCACTGTACAGGATGCACTCGACCTCATGGGGAATGCCGATTATCAGGGTGCCCGCAGTCTCATCCTCCATGAGAAGCAGTTGGATCCGGCGTTCTTTGATCTGAAGACCCGCTTGGCAGGCGAAATACTGCAGAAGTATGTCAACTACCGTTTCCGGCTTGCGATTGTCGGGGACTTCGACAAGTACAGCAGCAGTGCGTTGCGCGCTTTCATTCTCGAATGCTATCGCGGGGAGCATATCTCATTTGTTAAAGGCAGAGAGGAGGCGGTGGAAAAGCTGACATGAAAAAACGGTCCGTAAAGGATAAAAAAGGCAGGGACACTAATCGGCCCGCGCGTGTCCCCATTGCCATCACAATCTCCTTTGTTTTCCTCCTTCTCCTCTGGATAGTCGGTTCGCTGTATCCCGAGCAGCGCACCTGGGGCTTCAGCCATGCTGCGTATGTCCCGACCGCGCTCGCGGTCACGCTTTTCGTCCTCGCCTTGCTCGCACTGCTTCCACAGGTGGCAGGTGTGATGGGAAAGGTGACTGAGGGATTGTTGCGAGGTGCGACGGGAAAGAAAGGCATCGGGGTTGGAGCGGCACTCGGGCTTTCAGCTTTCGCGGGATTGCTCTTCTACATACTGGCAATTCCATTTTCCTTCCTGGGGGACAGCTTTCTTTACCTCGCTGAAATTCTGCGGACGGCTGACAGCGGACAGGTGGACTTCTTCCGCTACAATTCGCTGTTTTCGTCGTTCATCTTTCTCTACCTCGGCTCCAAAATCATGGCGGTGTTCAGTATAGTGAACGTCGCCCAGGTGTTCTGGATCATTACTGCTGTGAGTGGAGCAGTGTTCGTGTTCGTACTGCTGCGGGGGCTGCGCGGCATAGTGGAAGATGCGGCGGACGCTGCGATTCTCGTGGGACTGCTTCTCGGACTCGGCGGGATGCTGCTTTTCTTCGGGTACGTCGAGTATTATGCGCCCCTGTTCGCCGCTACCCTGGCATATGCCATGACGCTTTATCGCGCGGTTGCACAACGCGAAAGCCTCGTTCTTCCCGCGATCTTCCTGGCACTGAGCATCGCTCTGCATTTTCTGGCGCTGTTTTACCTCCCCGCATTTCTGATGGCCCTGTATCAGCGTGCGCAGCAGCAGCGAGAGAAGGAAAGCACGGCCGGGGTCTTTCGCATCATCGCCATTTCCTTCCTGCTGCTTTTTGCAGTCGCCTGCGGACTCGTGATGACGCTCGGGATTTCCCCGCTGTACGGTTCGCTGATTCCGCTTTCCCAACAGTCGTGGACCGGCTCGTACACGATGCTGTCTTCTTATCACCTTGTCGACCTGCTCAATGAACTTCTGCTCGTCGCTGCCATTCCGCTTGCGCTCGGGGCGGGACTGCTGTTTTCGAAGCGCCTGCGGGGAAGCCTGACGCGTCCCGTAACGCAGGTGTTCTCCATTTTCTCCCTCTCTCTGCTGTTGCTCGCATTCGTGCATTTCCCGTTTTACGGGATGGCGAGGGACTGGGACATATACGCACCGCTGGGTATTGCTCTGGCGTTTCTGTTGTACGCAGTTTTGCAGGCTGCTTCGCTCGAACATGCGCTGAAACGCTATCTGGCAGGCGTACTGGTTGTATGGTCCGCCGTCGCCCTGACACTATGGGTATATACAAATGTCGATGAGGACTCCGCCCTGCAGCGTTACCTGACCGTTCTTCATCTCGATGAAGATCACGTGCATCCGGACTTTGCGCAGTACGGCTACCTGAATCTTCGGAAGTATTATCAGCACAAGGGTGACGATCTGCGCAGTGTGCAGGCGTTTCGAAAGATGATAGAACTGCGCAGCTATCCCTGGGATATTTCCGGTTTCACGAACTATGTGAACGACATGCGCAATCCTCTACGTGCGCGGGATGACATTGATGCGGTGCGCGGACTCATCATGCAGAAACCCACCGACAGTTTGCTGATGAGCGTGCAGCAGGGAGTGGATGCCGCTGATTCGAGCGAATATGTCATCGACCAGCTGTTCCGCTTCAATCAGCAGATCGCCCGGTCCGTGCTCACGCCGGAAAACATCGCTTCCTTTGCAGCCGCACATCCCGATGTACCACAATGCCGGCTGCTGAAATATGCGATAGCGCCTCCGCAGGATATTAGTGCCCTGCAGGAATACATTTCCGTATACGATGAATCTACCCGCGCGTCCATCGGACACAAACCGCTGCTTTCCCGGCATTTCGGTGCATGGACAACCTTCGTAATCGCGCAGATGTACGAACAACTGCGTATGATTGATTCCTCTCGCATCTGGTACGCGCGCGCTGCAAGTCTCGACAGCGCACTGGCGCAGCCGCAGTAGAACCAGAAGCGAGCTGATCGTGTTCAGGGAACGGTAGCGAAAGACCTTTCATGCGAAAAGAACGCAACCTCACCGAAGGTGACATAAAGAAACAGCTGGTATCCCTTACCTGGCCCATGCTGCTGGGGATGATGGGGATTGTCATATTCAATCTCGTTGATACGTACTTCGTCGGGCAGCTTGGGGTACATGAACTCGCCGCGATGAGTTTCACTTTTCCCGTGGTCATGGTGCTCAACAGCCTGTCCCTTGGTATCGGTATCGGTACGAGCTCGCTCATTTCACGCCACATCATGAAAACCGAACGGGAGGAAGTCAAGCGCATGGGCAGTCATGCGCTGCTGCTTGGTTTCATTGTTGTCACGCTTGTGGTCGTCGTGGGCATGCTCACCATTCGTCCCATCTTCAGTGCTATGGGAGCGAAGGGGGATGTACTCGGTTTCGTCGAAGACTACATGAGCATCTGGTATCTCGGTGTACCCTTCGTTCTGTTTCCCATGATCGGCAATAATATCCTGCGTGCCACCGGCGACACCTTCACGCCGGGAATGATCATGCTCGCCAGCGGTATTGTGAACGCCATCCTCGATCCGTTGTTCATATTCGGGTATGCCTCGTTTCCGGAAATGGGCATTCGTGGTGCGGCCGTCGCGACCGTCATCGCACGCAGCGTGAGCTTTTCTATCATCGCCTGGGTACTGATCAAGAAAGTGCCTCTTGTTTCCCGTCACTTCGGGGGAATGCAGCAGCTGTTGTCCACCTGGCGCAGCATCGCGCACATCGCCGGTCCCGCCACCCTCACCATGCTGATCGTCCCTGTCTCCGTTGGCGTGATCACGAAAATCCTCGCAGGTTTCGGCAAGGAAGCCGTTGCCGCCTTCGGCGTCGCGACGCGCGTCGAGATGTTCGCTCTCATGGTCGTCATGGCCCTGGGCTCGGTGCTGGTGATCTACGCAGGACAGAATCTCAGCAAGCACAAGTACCGACGCATCATCGACGCGGTAAAATATGCGGGGCGTTTTTCCATGCTGTGGGGCGGAGTAGTGTTCGTTCTCCTCTTCTTCTTTGGGGAATTCGTCGCCGCACTGTTCACCGATGATGTGGCCGTAGTGGCCATCGCGTACAAGTACTTTCACATCGTGGCGCTCAGCTACGGCTTTCAGGGACTGGTGGTCATGAGTACCTCGACGTTCAACGGTCTGAACCGCCCTTACCCCTCCGCCGCCTTTTCCATCCTGCGCATGGTCGTACTCTACCTTCCGCTGGCCTGGATCGGCTCACACATTTTCGCCATCACGGGGGTGTTCTGGGCAGCGTTCATTGCGAACGTCGTCGCAGGGACGGCCTCGTTCTTTTACCTACAGAAAACGGTCCGCACGCTGGAAGGGGAGTGGGAAATGTGATTTTCATCCCCTTCTCGCAGGATCAGGCAAGAATGCAGCAGGATCACTCTACCGGTGAAACCTGCTGCATTTTTACATTGTAGGTGAATTTGAACCGGTGCCGGCAGCTCTCGTCAGCCGTTGAGCCGGATAAAACAGGACTTCAGCGATTTCAAGCAATAGGAGCACATCATGCAATTCAAATTTCAGAATCCTACGAAAATCATCTTTGGCGCGGGGAAGCTGGCGGAACTGGGCAGCGAAACCGCGAACCATGGCAAGAAAGCACTGCTGGTAACTGGCGGCGGCAGCGTAAAGAAAAACGGAACCTTTGATCGCGCGATCGAGAGTTTGAGAACGGCTGGCGTCGAGGCTGTGGAATGTGCGGGCGTCGAACCCAATCCCCGTCTGACGACCGTGCTTCGTGGCGCGCAGACTGCGAAGGACGAAAACTGTGACGTCGTCATTGCGCTCGGCGGCGGCAGCACGATGGACGCCGCGAAGGCCATGGCAGCGATGGTGTTTTACGAGGGCGAGCCGTGGAATATGTTTTTCACTGCTGAAGGGACTTTCATTCCGCCCAAGAAGGCATTGCCTATCATCACCGTGCCGACTCTCGCGGCCACGGGTTCGGAGATGAACAGCGGTGCTGTCGTGACGAATGAAGAGACAAAGGAAAAATCCTTCGTCAACGTCCCAATCCTTTTCCCGAAGGCGGCGATTGTCGATCCGGAGCTCACGGTGAGCGTGCCGAAGGATCAGACCGCGTACGGTGTATGTGATCTCATCACGCATGTGACGGAAGGATACTTCAATGGTGTGGACGGTACGCCGATACAGGACCGCTTCGCAGAGGGTGTGATTCAGACCGCGATGGAGTGGGGACCGAAAGCGGTCGAGAACGGTGACGATCTGGAAGCCCGGGCACAGGTGCAGTGGGCATCAGTCGTGGCGTTGAACGGCTGGGTGCAGATAGGGACAAATGCCGGCTATCCGGTACACATGATCGAGCATACGCTTTCCGCGCACCATGATGTCGCGCATGCGGCGGGACTCGCGGTTGTCAATCCTTCATGGATGCGCTTTGCCGCGAAGCAGCGTCCCGAACGTTTCGCGCAGTTCGCAGAGAATGTCATGGGTGTGAAATCCAACGGCGGTGGTGCGGAAGAGACCGCTCTGAAAGGCATCGACCGCTTCGAAGAATTCCTGCGCTCCATCGGATGTCCGACCCATCTCTCGGAACTCGGCATCGATGACGAATTGCTCGATCGCTACGCGGAAGACACGCTGCGCATCATCAATGACGGCAATGGGAAGCTTCCGGGTCGTCCCTCAATGAGTAAAGAAGAAATCGTCGGGATTCTGCGAGAAGCGCTGTAATCCCAATTCGCCCTGAATGAACAATGGAAGGAGATACAATGGAAGAACGGAAATTAGGCAGTCAGGGGCTCATGGTATCAGCCATGGGCTATGGATGTATGGGCCTGAGCTGGGGCTATGGTCCCGCAGTGGACACCAGCGACGGCATCGCAATCCTCCGAAAGGCGGTGGATGAGGGTGTCACCCTGTTCGACACCGCGGAAATCTATGGACCCTTCGACAACGAGGAACTGGTCGGTAAAGCGCTCGCCCCGGTTCGTGACGAGGTTGTTATCGCGACGAAATTCGGTTTCAATATTGACGAAGAGCGAAAGAACCACGGGATGAACAGTCGTCCCGAACACATCCGTAAAGCCGTGGAAGGATCCCTCAAACGTCTCAGAACCGATGTCATCGATCTGTATTATCAGCACCGCGTCGATCCGGACGTTCCCATCGAAGATGTCGCCGGTGCAGTCGGTGATCTCATTCGGGAAGGGAAGGTAAAGTACTTCGGTCTGTCCGAAGCCGGCGCCGATACCATTCGTCGCGCACATGCAGTACAGCCTGTGACTGCCCTGCAGAGTGAGTATTCTCTCTGGGTACGTGAGCCCCAGGAAGTGATCATCCCGCTGCTCGAAGAACTGGGCATTGGTTTCGTGACCTACAGTCCTCTCGGCAGGGGATTTCTCACCGGCGCTATCGATGAGAACACTGATTTTGATGCGACGGACTTCCGTAACACGGTCCCGCGCTTCAACAACGAGGCACGCAAAGCGAATCTGGCACTTGTCGATGTGATTGGCGACATCGCAGGAAAGAAGAATGCGACACAGGCACAGATTGCCCTGGCCTGGCTCATGTCGCAGAAACCCTGGATCGTTCCCATACCGGGGACCACGAAGCCGCATCGTCTCGAGGAGAATCTTGGCGCGCTGTCGGTTGAGTTGACAGACCAGGATCTGCAGGACATCGCAGCTGCGGTATCCGCGATCGAGATCGTGGGCACGCGCTACCCTGAACGGGCCATGAAGACACTTGGCCGGTAGCAGTGAAGTCTCACTGATATAATTTCAGCGAAACTTGCAGCCCGTCCTCTACTGGGAACTTCTGTGCGAATGCACTAGCTTCCTGAAAAACTGAAGTGTCCAGGGAGGACGGGCAGTGCGGTGTGTTGAGTGCAAAACAGCGTATGGATAGAAGCATGGAACAGTTACTGCAGGAATTCAGAAGTGATGTAGCGCGATTGACCGAGGGGCGAAAGCATCCGGCGACTGCGATCAAAGGAATGTCTCTCTATCGTCTCAACGAACCGATACAGGCTGTGATCGGCATGCATGAGCCCAGTGTCTGTGTTGTGGCGCAGGGCGGGAAACGGGTCATGCTCGGCAAGGAAGTTTTTTCCTACGATCCGTATCGTTACCTGTTGACCTCGGTGCATCTGCCCACGGTGGTGCAGGTGCAGGACGCAAGTGAGCAGAAGCCCTATCTCGGGATCACCCTGACACTCGATGTACGGGAAATTTCACAGATGCTCGTTGACGGCAACCTCCCGGCGCCCCGTACCCGGCAGTCCAGCCGTGGAATGACGACAGGAGAGATGACGCCAGCGCTGGTTGACGCGTTCAGGCGACTTGTCACGCTCCTCGACGATGAAGAGTCCATCCCCATCCTTGCACCGACCATACAGAAAGAAATCCTCTATCGTCTGCTCGTTGGCGAACAGGGCGAAAGGCTGCGTCAAATTGCTGCGACCGGCAGCCAGAGCCAACAGATCGCACTGGCTATTGAATGGTTGAAGGAAAACTACACAGCGCCACTGCGCATCGAGGACCTTGCCGATCGCAGTGGAATGAGTCCATCGACCTTCCACCATCACTTCCGATCGATGACCGCATCGAGTCCGCTGCAGTACCAGAAACGTTTGCGCCTGCAGGAAGCGCGTCGCCTGATGCTCATCGAACGCATCGATGCCGCCAGTGCCGCATTCCAGGTCGGCTATGAGAGTCCCTCGCAGTTCAGCCGCGAATACAGCCGACTCTTCGGTGCTCCCCCCGTCAAAGACATTTCCGCGATGCGCCAGGCGGGACACGCCAGCTGACGGACGTGCTTTTACTGAAGACCGAGTGCGTGAAATTCGCTGGAGGAGATGTCGATACCGACGCCGCCGAGCCAGTTGGCTGTTCCGTACTTGTCGAGGATGGGGAACTTGGTGGTGAACCAGCGATGGGGAGATGATGTCACCGTGATTTCCTCGACAATGTGCACAATGTGCTTTTCTTTCAGTACTTCTTCATCGCTATCGCGCATGCGCATGGCGAGTTCGTCCGGCAGTATTTCTTCGTCACGCTTGCCCAGGCAGTCGAGAGGATCGTGACAGATGTAATTCTCCGCGGCGTCATTCAGATAGACATAGCGACGGTCCTTATCCTTGATAAAAGCAACGCCCGGGAGATTGTTCATGAATGCCGAGAAGCGCTGCTCTTTCTGACGGATAAGTTCCTCTGCATTCCGGCGGCGTCGCTGTTCTGCTTTTTCCGCGATCGCCCTGCGGAGCACGGGAGGCAGTCGCTGGAGATTGTGCTTGATCACATAGTCGGTTGCTCCCCGTTTCAAGGACTCAATAGCGTTTTCCTCACCAATCGTACCGGAGAGAAAAATGAAAGGGATGTCTGGGGCGAAACCCACGGCATCGTCGAGCGCTGCGAGTCCACTGTACGAGGGGAGAGTATAGTCACTGAAAATGACATCCGGTGGATTCACGATCAGGTGTTCCAGGAAGCCGGGCCGATCATCCACATCGACAATACTGCAGTCGATATTCTCGGCATCCAGACATGCTTTGACGAGCTCGACGTCACGTGGGTTGTCTTCGAGATAGAGTATGCGAAGTGGCGGTTTCATGTTTGTGCCTTTCGATGATGCAATGAATCAGACATATCCTCCTCCGGGCGGCCGGGGCTCGTTCACGACCGCCCAGAACAGACCCAGCGTCTTGACGGCTTCGATGAACTCCTGGAAATCGACGGGTTTGACGACGTAGGCGTTTATTCCGAGATCATAGCTTTCAACGATATCACGTTCTTCCCGTGACGATGTCAGCATGACGACGGGCAGCGCGTGGAATTTCTCACTGGCGCGGATTTCGCGCAGTACCTCGATGCCATTCATTCGGGGCATCTTGATGTCGAGCAGCACGACTGCGGGGGGACGGTTGACGCGTCCCTCGTATTTCCCTCGACAATGCAGATAGTCGAGCGCTTCCGCACCATCCTCGACAACGAAGACTTCGTTTGCGAGATGATGCTGGCCGAGTGCTTCGATTGTCAGTTCCACGTCGCGTGCGCTGTCTTCGGCGAGAAGAATGCGTCTAAAGAAAGGTTTCATTGCAATGTCCTCCAGCTGGTGTACGCCTCATTGCTTTCGTGGGAGGGTGAAATGGAATGTAGCGCCTTCGTCCACGGCACCCTCGGCCCAAACGCGCCCCCGATGCCGCGTGATGATGCGCTGCACATTGGCGAGACCGATTCCTGTTCCTTCATATTCCTTGCTTGAATGCAGCCGCTGGAACACGCCGAAGAGCTTATCGACATAGCGCATGTCAAAACCCACGCCATTGTCTTGTATCGAGATGATCCATTCCTCTTCTGTCTCAGTACATGAGATTTCTATGCGGGCCGGATCGCGGGTTCGCGAGTATTTCAGGGCGTTCCCGAGCAGGTTGACCATGACGAGACGAAGCATGGACGGATCGCCGCGCACCGTCGGCAGGTCGGGAAGCATCCATTCGACATGGCGATCAATGCAGACCTGCTCGAAACCGTGAATGATCTCCGCCGTGATGCCATAGAGGTCGCAATCTGTATGGAGAAGCTCCGTCCTTCCCATACGGGAAAAAACAAGGAGGTCGTCGATCAGCTTGCCCATTTCCCTGGTGGATTCTGTGACCAGCCGCAGCCAGCGCTTACTTTTTTCATCGAGCCAGTTCTGTGCGTTCTTCTGAAGCAGCTCTACAAATCCGCTGATATGACGCAACGGTGCGCGCAGGTCATGCGAAACCGAATAGCTGAACGCCTCCAGTTCGCGATTCGCCGCCTCAAGGGAAGCGGTGCGTTCCTGCACACGCTGCTCGAGCTCAGTATTCAGCTGACGGAGCCGCGCCTTGCTCTCCTGCAGTTCCAGCGTACGTTCATACACTCGATGGTCCAGCGTTTCATTCATCTCTCGCAGTTTCTCAGCGGCCTCGATATGGGGAGTGATGTCGCGAGCGGCCGCATAGATCTGTTTGCCCGACGGTGCCGAGCGCCATTCTATCCACCGGTAGCTGCCATCCTTGCATCGATAGCGATTAGTGAAACCGATGACGGGCACCTGGTCTGAAAGTTTGGCGATTGCCTCGAGTGTAGGCTGTAGATCGTCGGGATGAATGAAGTCGAGAAACAGCCTTCCCTCCAGTTCATCAAGGGAATATCCCAGTGTTGTTTCCCATGTTTTATTCAGGTGGCGGAAATAGCCATCCGTATCAGCAATGCACAGAAGATCGAGTGCGAGGTTGAAGAAACGATCGAGCTCATCGGTTTTCTGCCGAAGCGCATCCTCGGCCGCCTTCTGGGCGGTGATGTCGCGGACGGTCGCCTGTAGTACCCGCCGTCCCCCGAATTCAAATGACGAAAGGAGGACATCGGCGGGGAAGTCCTCACCGTTTCTTCTCCGGTGCACCCATTCAAAACTATCTTTCCCTTCAGCGAGTGCGCGTGTGATATGAGCGAGGGCAGCTTCCATTGATGGACGTCCATCCGGCTGCGTGACGGGTGAGATGTCCGCAGGATGTATGCGCGTGATTTCTTCATGCGACGGGATGCCGAACATTTCACGCGCCTTCGGATTGCAGTCGAAGAAGCCTCCTTCGGTAAGGAGGAATATCGCATCGTTGGTAGATTCGAACACCACCCGGAACCGTTCCTCGGTATCCCGTACTGTCCGTGCTGCGAGCTGTTCCAGCTCTGACTGATTGTTTCCGCCTCGGGCCAACATCGCATCCTCCTGTAGATGGCAGACACACCATTGAAGACACGCACATTCGCGTCCTGCACGCACATGGTGGGACGTCTGTTCCGTTGGATTAATTGTGGATGATGACTACTGCATGGTAGGAATTTTTTCCCGAAGTGTCAATCCCGAAACGGCACCATCAAGGTCGCATCCTGTGATGGTGCCGTTCGCAGGTGTGATCAGCTGTAAGGCCGCTCACCTCGTGGATGGATGCTATCAGAATGTCGCCGCATCTATACTCCGTGACGCGAACATGGCCTGCCCAGCTCGCCATATTCTGGATCGCAGCGGCTTGGCTGGCCACCGGATTGTATATCGGACCATCACGCCTCGGCAGGGATCCTGCATTTCAACGTGCCGGCGTGAACTTCCTGTTCATCGCCCTGCTGCTCATGGTGCTGATCAGCTTGTTGCCGATTGGTCTGCTGCAGACCGTCGCCAGTGTGAACCATGGAATGTGGTACGCACTCTCTGCGGAATTTATGCAGCTTCCGCATATGGAAACTCTTCGTTGGCTGCGCGTGGTCGGCGATACCGTCTTTACGATTGGTACGCTCGCACGTGGATGGTTCGTGCTGACCCTCACAGTGAGAAATAAATCTGCAGCAAAAGCCAGGACCGAATAATCACCGGCACTATGCACCGGGAGCACGGTTAGCTACCAGCGTTCGCGCAGTTTCTCCCAGATGTGCGTGCGCAGGAAGCTGTCGTCAACGCTGGCTTCCATCTCGCGGTACATGGCGTACGGGACTGTGTAGGAGAGCATCTCCATGCCGATTTTGCTGCGTTGTGAGATGTCGAAAAAACCGATCACGCCGCGTGGCGTATCGCGTTCGGATTCCGCATGCGCGAACATGACGGACTGGCATGCCGCGCCCCAGGGTGCCACTGTCGCATCGATGGTGCCCCGGTGAAAGCCGGCAAGGGTTACCATCGCCGAGAGCTGGTCGGGATTGACGAACATCATGATGAGCGAAACCTCTTCATCCTCTGCGACCTGATCGAGCGGTTTGCAGACGATGTATTCGGTGGGGACGTCGCGATAGGGGAGAGCGTCCGCCCACCGGGCAGCTGCTTCGGGACTGTCGAAAAAACGCTCTCCCTCACCCATGTCAAAAACCTGTCCGTTACCAAGGTCGGCTTTTCCACCGGTTGAGAGCAGCCGGTCGATCGGGAAACCGGTATAGCAGTTTCCGAAACCGAGTCCGGTCCCCCCACTGGGACAACCGCTGGTTTTACGGTCGAAGACGACGGTCTTGCCTTCACTGGCGGCCTGCAGCATGGAAGCCACGCAACCCCAGCTGCCTTCCTTGAACTGGGCGGCCTTTTCCGGTCTGGTGTCGGTCAACAGGATCGCCAGGGGGGTGTACTTCAATCCCAGGGCTTCGGTGAGACGGTGAGACATGCAGCAATCTCCTTTTTTACTCTTTTCAGGGTACCTGTTTCATGTGGGTGCGGTAGTCGTCGCGCGGCAATGCGGGCGGGATCACTTCCGGATAGCCGAGTGCGAGGAGGGCAACCATCGATGCGCCTTCTTCGATGCCGAGGAATTGCCTCACCGGTGGTGCGGCACCCACGGAGAGCCAGATCGATCCGACGTCATGCGCCGACGCCGCGAGGCAGAGGTTCTGCACGGCTGCCGCAGCGCTGAGAGGGTACTCAATCTGCTCCATGGGTTCGTGTCCAACCCGACTGACCACAGCCACCATGTACGGCGCACCGCCAAAATCCTCCGACAGCGCTTCCAGTGCCCTGCGCTTCGGTTCGGGAAGATTGGGATCGGCGTAGAACTCTTTCGCCTTCGCCTGAAGCAGGGGAAGGATTTTCCCTCTCGCCTCCGGTCCGACCACGTAAAAATCCCACGGCTGTGAATTTGCCGGCGACGGCGCCCACATGGCAGCTTCGAAGATTTCATCCAGAACCGGCTGAGGGATGGGGTCGGATTTGAAATTCCGAATTGTTCTGCGCGACTTGATGTGATCGAGAATATTCATGTTACACCTTTTACGTTTCGTTGGAGAGTGTATGTAGTGCGCGATTCGTGAGTCCCCCTTCGAGGAAGGCCATGAGGACGTCAGTGATCTCCTCACCGCTCAGCTGGCCGGGGAGGAGCCGCCTGAGCTGATAATCGTTTTTGGGAATGATGTCCATCATATGAATGACAAAGTGCAGCTTCAGAAAAAACTCTGTGTCGGACATCGGAGGAAGAGCGTTGCGCAGGGCGTGATGGATCTCTTCGTACAGGTTGTTGAAATCGTCGTTGATCAGCTTCATGAACTTCGCATTCGGATAATTCTTCATGTGCACGAGGAATGCGATGAACTGCGGAAAGCGGCTGGTGAGCCGGTACTGAGGAATGACGATCGCTTCGATCACTCTGCGGAGCGGGATGGGAGCATCTCCGCACGCCTCCCGGGCCCGGCGAAGCATATCGAGTCGCTCTTTCGTCATGGGAAGCATGCGCCGCTGGAAGATTTCCATCACCAGATTGTCTTTTGACCCGAAATGATAGGTGATTGCACCGAGGTTGACCCTTGCCTGATCGACGATGCTGCGCACGGATGCAGAGGCAATTCCCTGCCGGGCAAAACAACGCTCAGCGGTATCAAGAATCTTTTCCCTCGTGCTTTTCATCTGTTCTGGATCTTGGATGCCGATTGGTGATCACGAGCAATAAAATCATACAAACGTCTGAATTATTCCATTGACGGGCAAGACCATCCGCGTGGGTTGAATCTTTCCAATGAATTCCGCAGAATGCCGGGGTCCCAGAGATTCCATCGCATCATCGGAGGCAGGAATGGACAGGAAAAAGCATCATGGCAGCGCGCGAACTTCGCTGCGTCTCCTGGGCTCAGTCATCAGTGCCACACTGCTGGTCATCTTTGTACCAGCCTGCTCTGATGATACCAACCCGGTGAATGATAAGCCAGATCCCCACCCGATCTCCGTGGGACTCATCTCGCAAATCTCTACAACGATGAATATGTGGGATCCGACGCCGGCATCGTTGATGGAGAAAGCGACACGGGATTTTATCGGCATGATGGACGGTGAGATGGACGAGGCAACCATTGCCTGGTTTCACAGGTACGCCATGTTTCGGCAGATCATGACGCACGACACTTCCCTGTTGTTGAGTCATCTCGAGAACGGATACCCCTTCAGTCACGGAGCGGTGATCTGGGACGCGCTGTACGGAACGATCCGGGAAGTACACAGCATCGCCATTCGTCCCTCAAAAGCAGTAATCCTGATGACAGACGGATTCGAATATGGCTCCAAGGCGACTCTACCCGAATGCGTCGGACTCGCCCTGCGGGACAGCGTCCGCATCTACGTGCTGAGTTTCGGAAAACACGTCGATGCGACCGATCTCATCACTGCCGCAAACTATGGCAAGGGTGCATACTACCACAATCCCACACGGGCACAGCTGCGGGAGATCTATGAAGGGATTTCGGATCCGTGGTGAATGGGACCGGTTGAACGCAGTATTAAATTGCAATTAGACGCATCGAAAACTTGCAATTGGACGCAGCTGCCTCCTTGGTCGCCGGGCAGAGGGAACCAGGTTCTTTTGTCCCCGCCCGAAAATCCCGAATTTTACCTAGCTAGGATTGACCTTTTGCATCGCATTTGATGCAATCGGTTATCCACATGCGAATGTGGCGAAATTGGCATACGCGCCAGACTTAGGAAATAGCGCGTTTTTTGGAGTTTATCGAATAATTTCAAGCACTTACGCCGGAATCTGTCTCGGGAATCAGACGAATTTCCGGTGGACTTGACTAGAAGGGAGCAGGTTAGTCAACTGATGCTCCCGGTAGAATGCACGCTTTTGTGCGGGATTGCCCGCTCGATGATCAGGAGGTTTCCGTCAGATGGAGGGCGGTAGGAAGCACGATGAGCAGCAGTGGAAGGGCCGTAAGAAGACCACCGATTATGGCTATGGCCAGCGGCTGATGCATCTGCGCGCCTGTTCCAATGCCCAGGGCGAGCGGAGACAGTGCTGCAATCGCACCGAGCGCGGTCATGAGTTTGGGCCGAAGCCTGGTCGATATCGAGTAAATAAGCGCATCATCACGGCCCACGCCTTTTTCGCGCATGCTTCGATACTGCTGGTATGTGAAAATGGCATTCTCACCGATGATGCCGATGATCATGATGATCCCCGTGTAACTCCCGACATTGAGTGCCGTCCCTGTTACGAACAAGGCCAGGATGCTCCCCGCTGTACCCAGGAGCGCCAGCGTGATGATGACGAGCGATACGCGGATGCTGTGAAACAGCACAAGGATCACGATGAACACCAGGAGCAGCGCGAGAAGCAGAATGATGAGCAATTCCCCGAACGCCTGCTGCTGCTCGGCGTATGCACCACCATACTCAATCTGGTATCCCGGTGGCAGTGCGACCGTGCGGGCGAGGCGCGACTGTATGTCTTTGAGCACGTCGCCAAGTGAGCGTTGATTCAGACGGGCAGTGACCGCCACCATCGGTTTGAGATTTTCCCTGTCAATCTCCGCGACCCCTTTGCGCAATCGCTGGGTGGCGAATTCCCCGATCGGCTTCAAACGTCCGTCAGGCAGAAACAGCCGGGCGCTCCGTAGATCCCTTATCGATGTGCCCGGTCCTGTGTTCAGCATCCGGATATCGATCATGCGGTTCTTTTCGCGTATTCTGCCGATGACCGACCCTTCGATGCGGGTTTGCATCTGGTACTGGAAATCACTCGGACTCATCCCGTACTGTGCCAGCCGGCTGATATCCGGCTCCATGCTCAGTTCAGGCCCGGCAATGGTGATGCCGTTGAAAACATCGGCCGTACCGGGAACACTGCCGACCTGTTTTGCCACGCTGTCAGCGAGCGCCACAAGTCGTGTGTGATCGTCACCGAAGAGCTTCACCTCGATTGGTTGTACCGATGCCATCAGATCCCCGAGCATGTCTCCGATCACCTGGCCAAAATCGACCTGCAGCACAGGCAGCATTGCATGGATGCGGCGGCGGATATCGTTCGAAACCTCCTCGGTGCTTCGGCTCCTGTCGTCACGCAACTGGATCAGGTAGTCGCCCCGATTCGCTTCGGTGATGAAAAATCCCATCTGTGTGCCCGTGCGACGCGAGTAATGATCCACTTCCGGAATTTCGTGCAGAATACGGTCGACGACACTGAGCATCCGGTCGGTGGCGTCGAGCGAGGTGCCGGGGGGACTGTTGAAATCGAGTACGATGGATCCTTCGTCCATTTCCGGAAGGAACCCGCTGGGCAGGAGTCGCATCGCGTAGATGCCGGAAAGAAGCAGCAACAGCGAGAACGTCAGTGCGATCCACGGCCTTCGGAGAAAGAAGGCCACCCAGGTTTGCCTGTGCATGGTCTTCGCCACCTTCTTCACGTCGTTGGCACCCCGAGAGAACATGAGGTACAGGACGGGCAATCCAATCCATGTGACGAGGAAGGAGCAGAGGAGAGCAATGATCATCGTGTCAGTCATGACCTTGAAATATGCTCCTGCCACGCCGCTCATAAACATAAAGGGGAGAAGGATAACGATCGTACTGAGTGATGATCCTATCATGGCTGGAAGAAGATAGCGAACACCGCGTCCGACGAGATGACTGCCGCTTTCATCCGGATGCTCTTCGTGTGTGCGGTGTATTTGTTCTACCACAACAATGGCGTCATCAATGACGAGTCCGATCGCTGCAGCAATTGCTCCGATCGTCATGATGTTCAGTGTGTAGCCGGCTGCGTACAGCACTGTCAATGTAAGGGAAAGGGTGACCGGGATCGTCACCAGCACTACGGAACTCGCCTTGAGTGAGCGCAGAAACGCGACGGTGACGAACAGCGCGAGAAGCAGTCCGATCCAGAGCACATCACGCAGGCTGCCAACAGCACCACGGACGAATTCTGACTGGTCATAATAAGGCTCGAGGCGAACGCCCGCAGGCAGAATTGCTGCGATCTCATCCAGTCGGTCGCGTACCGACTGTGTTACGTCCATGAGATTGGCGTTGGGCTGCTTGAGTACGGCGATCAGTGGCACATTTTCGCCGTTGGCGTTGATGCGGACATACTCCCGCCGTTCGCCCACCTGCACCTTTGCGATATCCCGAATATGGACATTGCCCTGGGGTGTGCTAACGAGCACCGTGTTTCGCAGTTCTTCAATATTATCAATCGCGGCATCGGTAAGCGAAAGGTACATGCGGTTGTGGTCAACCGTGAATCCGTTGGATGCGATAAAGTTCGAACGTACCAGTACCTCGGCGATCACGGCTGGCGTGATGCGGTAGTCGCTCATGTGGTTTTCATCGAGCAGCAACTGGTATTCCTTGATTTTCCCTCCACTGACGCCCACATCGGAAACTCCGTCGATGCGTGCGAGAATGGGTTTGATCGTGAATTCTGCCAGCTCGCGCAGCTCGACCGCACTGCGTCCGGCACCGTGCAGGGAAAATCCCATGACTGGAAGGATGGAAGGATTCATCTTCTCAACTGTGGTGACGACACCCGGCGGCAGCGATTGGCGGATGGCAGCGATCTGCGCTTCAACACGCTGCTTTCCGAGATCGATGTCCGTGCCCCAGTTCAGGAAGGCAGAAATTTCACAGCTGCCCCGACTCGTCGTGCTGCGGATCATCTGCAGATCCTCGACACGCTTCACGGAATTCTCGAGGGGGACGGTCACGGTGACCATCATGTTTTCGACCGGTTGCTCACCACTCTCGGCGATGATCTTGATTTTTGGGAAGGTGATGTCGGGAAACAACCCCGTCTTGATCTGCGTGAGTGCGTATGCGCCGGCTGCGAGCAGCAGGAGTATGAATACGCCGATCGGTCCTCGATATGTGAGATAGAATCGTTCCATTGTGTCAGCGAGAGAGCGTGATGCGTGCGGAGTCCGCCAGTCCGAATGCACCTTTGGAGATGTAGAGCGCTGCCGAGTCAAGCGCCGGATGCAGCACCTGGACAAGGCTGTCCGTTTCAAGCCCGGGTTCGATATTCACGCGCAAAGCCAGCGTATCGCCTGCGACACGCATGACCCAGAATTGTGTCTGCATCTCATCGCACATCACCGCGGAACGCGGAAGAACCAGTGCATCATGAACGGTTCGGATTGGCACACGAGCCTGCAGGTTCAGGTGCTCAGGCAGGAAACCCATCCCGTCGGTCCTGAGAAGGAATGATTGCGTCTGTGACACCGGGTCTACGCTGGGCAGACTGTGTTCCACCCGCGCCGGATGCAGGTGACCGTCGGGAAGCTGCAGTGTACATGTCGCATGCGGCTTCAGTGCAGCCGCATACTGGTAGGGAACGTTCAGCACGATGCGCATTGAAGCGAGATCGACGATCTCGGCCACCTGTTCGCCTTCGTTCACGAAATCCCCTCCCTTGAATGGTAGCGATGTGAGGATACCAGCAGTATGTGCCCGGACGACGACAACTCCGCTGAAGGACGTTTCGCCCACGCGCACTGCGAGGCTGTCGTCCGCAGCGGCTTCACGCGTACGCATGCGCAGGAGGGTATCGTTTACCGCGACCCTGTCGCCGATATTTTTTCGTACATCGGCAACGAATCCCTGGAACGTGGCACGCACGGATTCCTTACGCAGAAACTTCGTGTATGCATTCATGTTCACGAACTCTGTAAGATCCGAGCGTAGCGGACGCACGGTCTTCACCGGTGTTCCCGGCAACCTGCTCATGCTGCGTTTACCCGTATCACTGTTGCATCCTGCCAACAGCAGCAGGATCATGGTGGTCACTGCCGCGTTTCTCATCAGGGCATGATGCAATCGATCAGTGCTGCCGTTCATTCTGCCAGCTCCAGTAGTTCAATGTGTTGATTTGCTGCTGCATGGAAATTCGCAGATCGATCTGCCGTGTGAGCATGTCAATCCGCCTCCTCACCAGTATCAGATACTCGGTCATCGAAATTCCTCCCGCGCTAAGCTGGCGCCGTGAAACTTCCATAATTGTTCCAAAATCAGCGAGCTGTGATTCCATCGACTGCAGACCACTTCGGAGCGTTTCGAGACGGTCCCTGGCTGTGGCCCGTTCAGACTGTATGTTCAATCGAGAACGCCGCCGGTATTCGTCGAGGCTTTTCAGGGCCAGGACCGCCTGTTCCTGCTTGCGTTGCTTCTGCCCGCCGTCGTACAGTGGGAGGGTGAGGCTGAATCCGGCACTGAAACCGAATTTTTGCTGTATATCATGCAGTTCCACCGCATTCAGCCCGGTATTCGCGAACAAACGGACCTGCGGATGATACGAGGCGTCAACTACTTCCTGTTCAGCGGTGATGGCGAGACTGTCGAGTACGAAACCCTGCAGGAAACCGGTGCCGTCACCGGAATCAGCAACCGCCAGCGTGACCGGCTGCAGATCGACGGGCACGGTATCGGACGGCAGACCGCAGGACGTCGTGAGCCGGCGCAGGGTACCTCGCAGTGCCTGTTCGGCATTCCGGAGTTCAATTTGCTGTGCCTCGAATTCAATTTTAAGAAGCAGAAAATCTTTCGAACGTGAGAGACCCTTGCGCTGCAGACTGCCCAGAACAGCGAGTTCGCTGCGCAGGTTGTCCGCGACATCCTGCGACATCGCGCGCAGGAGCTGCAGCCGGTATGTCTGGAGATACAGTTCCGTGACTTCCTTCCTCATCCTCCGTTCTTCGAATGCATAGTCATGCTGGAGGGATCGCAGCTTCACGTCGTTCTGTCTCGACAGGGCGTCAGTAAGCGTGCCAGAGAAAATGCTGCGCTCCACATGAAGCTGTGCCGAGTACTGGCCTCCGTTCGTGATTCCCACGTCGTATCCGACGGCACCGGGGGGCGGGTTTGTGCTGACAAGCAGACCGGAGTTGCTGAAGAAGGGCGCAAACAGATACTCGCTGCTGAGCCAGGCATGCGTACCGCTTACGCGTGCGGCATCGACTTCCTTTTGCAGTGCGGTGATCGTGCGTTGTCTGTCAAGATCATGCAGTGCCGGAGCGTTCTCCAGAGCAGCGCGGATGTAGAAATCAAGCGTGCGGGAGAGCCGGGGAGTCTCAACTTGAGTGGACTGTGCGATCCCCTGCTGATCAGGAGTGAAAATCAGGAAGAGGATGAGACAGCAGAGGAGTCCGACAGCTCCAGGAACGGGATTTCGGTTGCTGCACTGCCGGATTCCAGCTGCTCTGTTAATCAAAACATGTTCAGTCGTTGTCACGTTCGTTCTGACCATCTTCCTTTTCCGCCTTCTGCTTTAGCACATGTCCATCGGCGGTGAACACGACTTCCACACTGTGCTCTTCATTTTCGAGTTCGACCTCGTACGAGATGCTTCCTTTCGCATCCTCGATCTGCTCAGCGTCTTCGATGTCATATCCGGAGAATTGTTTCGCAATCGTCTCGTGCACCGCCTGCGGAAGGTCCCTGGTTTTGATGCTCGTCTCCGTTTCCATCCACGTGCCCGAAGCATCGAACAACGCGGACATTTCGCTGCCGTCCATTGTGAACTCGGCCTCGTAAGTTTTGGCGTCCTCCTTGTCCCAGCGCAGATCGACTGCTCCAGGGAACTTCACATCGAACGCCTTGCTGACTGCAGGGGGGATATCCGCCTGTGCCTCGGCACAGGAAGAGAGAAGGGGGAGGAAAAACATTGCGATGATGAAATAGCGCATGGGTGCTCCTGTGTTATTGTTACGGAGCAAAGATATGCGGTTATTCTCAAGCAAAGCTAAAGATGAAAATGGACGGTGACGATGTGCATGCCCTTCTCGTATCGATACGTGACCTTCCACCTGTGGAAGGCAGCAATTTCACGTACGATGGATAATCCGAGTCCCGTCGCCTCTGTATCTCCTCCGGCCTTGCGGAAACGCTTGAACAAATCCTCGACCGGGACGTCGGGCGGATCGCCGGGATTCTCAACGCTCAGGGTGTCGGTGTTCAGGGTCACGCGAACGGTGCGCCCGTTTGCGGTATAGCGCAGGGCGTTGGAGAGCAGATTCGACAGCATGATGTCGAAGAGGTGCTGATTGACGGGCTGATGTGCATCTGCAGCGATGTCGGTCTCCAGCAGGTAGCCGGCAGAGTCGAACAGCTCCCGGACCGTCGTGATCTGGCGGGATACCAGTGCACCGAGATCCGTTCCGGGTCCGATATCATACTGTCTGTTCTCGAGCCGGGCGAGCAGCAGCAGGCTGCGATTCAGCCTCGTCAGACGATCCAACGCGGTTTCCATCGATGCGATCGTGTGAGCGGCATCACTCCCGGGGGCAATATCCTGCCGCAGACGATCCAGCTTGGTGCGGAGTACGGATAGCGGAGTCTGCAGTTCATGCGAGGCGTTCTCGGTGAATTCCTTCAGTGTCGAATACTCATTGCGTACCCGCGCGGTCAGTGCATCCAGTGCTGCCGTCATTTCGGCGAACTCTCTCGTTCGCGTCGCACTCCACTCGATATCAGCATCGTCACGGACCGAAAAGTCACGGAGTAAATCGAGGGTAGAGTAAAACGGCTTCCAGAGTCGTCGTGCAACCAGTCCGTGCACGATCACACTGGTGAGGACCAGGAATCCTCCTGCGAGGAGAAAGACGAGGAGCAGGGCCTCCGAAAGGTCTTCGGATTCGAGCCGCGACGAACGCACGGTAATGGCATACGCAGTGTCTCGCACCGTGCGTATGGCGTGAAGGACGCGAAACGGTTCTGCTTCGCTGCCGCCGTCTCGCAGCATGACATCCTGAAACTCGTCCTCAGTCTTCTGAACGCTCCCCGTTCCCAACACGCGCACATCAGCATCCCGAGGCTGCTGCTGCAGTGCGATCTGCCGTTGTGCCCGATCGCAGAGTCGGAGCAGATGCTCGTCGATCTCGTCGTTCATGATTCGTGTCAGGAGAAAGATCATGAAAACGCCGGCAACGACGAAGGCAGCAAGTACGAGAACCGCGCTCGTCAGAGTTGTTTTCCACATCAGTCTCATGGCGCTTCCATCCTGTACCCGATGCCGTAGAGCGTCTGAATGGCATCGGTCACACCCGCGTCCTGCAGTTTTTTCCGAAGATTGTTCAAGTGCACATACACGAACTGGAAATTGTCCGCCGTATCGTACGCATCGCCCCACAGGTGATCGGCGATGGCATGTTTGCTCAGGATACGTCCCGCATTCACGGCAAAATAGAGGAGCAATTCAAACTCCTTTGCCGTCAACGGAACCTCGGCAGCTCCGACGAGCACTTTCCGCGCACCGGGTTCGATCCGGATGCTACCGACGGCGATGGCATCATCGCTGTTCATGTAGCGCCTGCGGTACACGGCCTGCACGCGGGCATTGAGTTCAGCCACGTGGAAGGGTTTGGTCAGGTAATCGTCGGCTCCAGTTGCGAGCCCCTCGAGTTTGTCGTCGAGTGCATCCCTTGCAGAGATGATGATGATGCCGCTGCCGACCTGCATCTCCCTGAGCATGCGCAGCAATCGGAGTCCGCTGCCATCGGGGAGCATGATGTCGAGTATCACGACATCGTACTCATGCAGAAGCAGTTTCTCTTCCGCTTCCGCGAAGGTCCGCGCCGCTTCGCAAACACCGGTCTGCCCCTGGAGACTGTGCAGTATCTCCTCCAGCAGGGAAGGTTCGTCCTCAACTACGAGAATGTTCATGCAGCCAATATAACCACGAATTCTCAAGAACTTCTCAGATCCAGCCGGTTTCCCCGGATGCCATCCAGACTCGCAACACTGCTTGTCCTGCTGAGAGGCGAGTAGTTCAATCGATATCGACAGTCGGCAAATCCCGAACCCAGTCATATCAGGACATTGCAATTGGACGCATCTTAAAGTTTCAAATAGACGCACCATTTTTGCTCCAGAGCATCAAGCCTCGCCTCAAACCAGTGATCACACGCGAGGCCGTCTATGCGTGATGCCCGGATATAATTCCCCTCTTTGTCTCCACCCGAAAATCCCGTACTTTACCTAGCTAGGATTGACCTGTTGCATCGCATTTGATGCACCAGGGCATCCTCATGCGAATGAGGCGAAATTGGCATACGCGCTAGACTTAGGAAATAGCCCGTATCCTTGCTTTTATCGAATAATTTCAAGCACTTACGCCGGAATTTGTCTCGGGAATCACTCTGAATTCCGGTGTACTTGACTAACAGGGAGCACGTTAGTCAAGTGGAAATTGACTGTCTCACTCTTCACGGCACCCTCAGCAAACACATCTGATCCCTTCCTTACCGGTCATTCCAGCAATTGCAGAGTCTGGAAAAAACGCGTCATGCCCAGTCGACATGGAATCCAGGATCCGAAAACCAGAGGGATCGCTTGATATTCCAACCTCCTCACGATAGCTTCTTTGTAGAAAAAGATCTCGTGATGCGGTATCTTCTGTGCCTGGAGTTGATGTCCCTGTAACCATTGCATTCTCATGGTGTTATTGATTGTAGCCCACAATCCCATAACCAGTTATCTGATGCATTGACGTCGAGAGGTTGACCTTATGCGTTCATCATATGCGATAGCAGTCCTGATCCTGTTGACCGTACAGCTCACGGCGCAGCCATACCAAACAGTGTATCCCGGATTTGAGCATGTCGAGTACACCGGACTGTTCGTGCTCGGACAGCGGGTCTACCGGGTCGGTCTCGAGCATGTCATTGAGATGTCCTCCGACAATGGCGAGACCTGGCACTCCCTGACTCCACATGTGCGACAGTTCAATATCGTTCAGGTCGCCGCTGCGCGGGATTACGCTATCGCGACACTGCTGCCGATGCGCTGGGCGCCGGATGGGTGGGAGGATTCGACACATACATCCCTGCTGTTGTTTACGAAGGACGAAATCGAACCGAGGCTGATCGAAGTCCCGTGGTTCATTCCCGTGACAGAACCGTTCAGGCGCTATCTCTTCTGCGATGCAACTGACGACGCGATCTTTCTCCAACAGGGCTACACCGATGCCGCGCTGATACGCAGCACGGATCTCGGACGGACCTGGGAGAAGCTGCCCATCCCGGACTCCCTGAACACGAGACACTCCCTGTACTTTCATGACAGGGATGTCGGTATGTTAATAGGAATGCATCTCGGCATGGTGGGAACATTCGTGTTTACGACACAGGATGCCGGGCGAAGTTGGATGCGTGCGTCCGTCGCGCCTTGTCCAAGTTGGGGTGGCGAATTGTATGACAGACTGAAACCGCCCGCAATCTGGATCTCCGCGGACACCGTCATGTATCTCGATGAGAGTTACGTTACACAGATGTCGACCGATGGCGGGGAGACCTGGTCACCACAGACGAACTGGTCGGGTTCGATAACATCATACTTCCTGGGGAGGGATGGAAGCGGCTATCTCGCGTTCGATGGCGGTACGATCGCAAAAACCAGCGGTTTTGGTGCGAACGCTATCACCATCCGCGAATCGCTGTACCTCAACAGCCGGCAGATACCCCTCCTCCTGCACACTGAACCCGACAATCTGTTTTATGCGGATGTGTATGGCGTGACTGCACACAGTAATGATGGCGGACTCAGCTGGGTGGATGAAAAATACCAGCGATACACGTCCGCGACCAGACCTCGTATATTCTCGATGGATACGGTGTTCATGAGCGTGTATCCGACGCAGGAGCCGTATTCATCAAATTGGTACATGCGAACGACGGACGGAGGGGAGACCTGGGACGAGTGTATCGACATGCGCAACCGAGACTGGGAGAATCTTCACGTCGCCACCCCGGAGGTCTGGTATGCAACGAGAGCTACAACCCCGGAGGACGACGACATTGTCCTTCGAACGTCGGATGCGGGACGCACCTGGAATGCCGTTGATGAAGGTTCATCCGACTGGCTGCGGATCAACACGTGGAAGGGAACGTTTTCCGTCGGTGAGGAGGTGTTCTGGTTCCCCATGGATTCTGTGTTCCGCGCTACAAACGACGGTGGGACCACCTGGCGCAGCATCGATCCGGGTGTTGGGAGACTGTACCAGGGTACGCTCGACATCTCTCACTATCCGTACTGTTATTTCGTTACTGCCGGCCTGATCTTCAGCTCCACTGACGGGGGTGACCACTGGTCGAGATTTCCATCTGCCCCAAGATCGTGGAGAACGGGACAGCTCGCGATCACACCAAACGGGACCGTGTATGTTCAGGCTCGGGATAACAGCTCGGGAGCTTCGGTGGAGAAAATGTTCCGCTCCTTCGATCACGGCGCGACATGGGATTCCGTCGATGTCACTCAAACGCAGATCACGTTTTCCACGATCGATGACGAAGGAAGGAGTTGCGGGTATGCTGCCAGGTCGATCTTTCAAGGAGGGCGACCTATGGTGTCAACGACCGACGGATGGCAGACGTTTCGGGTGGAAGGCGAGATGTTCTCCGACGTGTTTCAGGATATCCGGTTTATCGACAGCGACAACGGATACGTGACGACGAGATATTCCATCTTCAAAACCACCAACGGCGGCATCAACTGGACGAACGTGACGCCCTCCATTCCACAATCCCCCCGCATCCTCTCCATCTGGCCGCAGCCGCTGACGCAGGGCGGGATGATGAGCACGGAGATCGAACTCATCCGGCCGGGACCCGTTCGCATCGAACTCTACGACCTTCTCGGCCGCAGGAGGGCGGTGGTGTGGGATGCCGAGGTCACTGTCACCCGGCGAACTGTGCAATGGTCCACCATCGGACTCGAACGCGGGGTGTACGTGCTGCGGATGGCGGCGGGAAATGGCGTGGCGAGCGGCAAGGTGGTGGTGAATTAAAGAGAGGTTGGTTGCCGGTGCATTTTTCGCTGCGATTCGGCATTTTGACTGAGAGCGGATGTAAGAGAAACATCTTGTATCTTTCTCCATTCGACAACTTTCCGGTTACTGAAGACATGTTGAAGAGAGCACAAATACTGGAACTCCTGCGATCAAGCAAGGACGATCTTGAAAGACGTTACTCCGTCAGACGCATCGGACTGTTTGGCTCGGTGATCCGTGGTGAAGAAAGCGCCGGAAGCGATATCGATATCGTTGTGGATATGAAACACCCGACCTTCGACAAATACATGGATCTGAAATTCCACTTGGAGCGAGTGATCGGAAGAGAGGTCGATCTTGTTTTGCTCGAAAGCATCAAGCCCCGACTCAAATCGGTGATCTCACGCGAGACAGTCTATGCGTGATGCCCGGATATAATTCCTCCCTTTGTCTCCACCCGAAATTCCCGTATTTTACCTTGATTCGTCTGATCCGATCAAACTTGAGTCAGGCGAATTAGTCAAGCACGCTAGACAAAAAATCTAGCGTGTTTGAAGCGGTGACTCGCACCTGGTTTTAGTCAAGTTTGGCCTGTGATCGCCTCCGGGATTAAAGTCGATTTTCTCTCCGGAGTATCGCTGCAACTGACAGTCATGAAACGAGTTACCGGCATTTGCGAATGTGGCGAAATTGGCATACGCGCTAGACTTAGGATCTAGTGGGCTTAGTCCCGTGGGGGTTCGAGTCCCCCCATTCGCACAGAGATCTTAAACTGATAGACAAGGAGCACTTTTGGAAGTCCTGATTAATTCGAAGAACGACGTCTCTCACGAGATGGAAATCATTGTCCCCTACGAAGAACTGCTGCCGCATTTCGACAAGGCGTATCGCGAAGAGGGGAAGAATATCGTCATCCCCGGCTTCCGCCGTGGACGCGTCCCCCTGCAGATCATCAAGAAACGCTTCGGTGAGGCGATCGAGTACCAGGTGATCGAGAAGCTATCGAATGACTTTTTCCGTGAGGCAGTCGAGGAGCGCGATCTCAAACCGGTCGGACAGCCTGTGCTGAAGGACATGGATTATCAGAAGGGCGAAAAACTCACCGTCAAAGTTGCCTACGAGACAGAACCTGACGTGGTCGCAAAGGACTACAAGGGACTACAGCTCGAGCAGCTCAAGCATGAGGTGACGGACGAGGAGGTCGAAGACGAAATCGAGGGCATCCTCAAATCACGTCGCAACCTCGAGGCTGTCGAGAAAGCGGATGATGATGATTTCCTCGTGACCATCGATATCCAGATGCTCGACGATGACGGAAATCCCAAAGAGGGTCAGCACAACGAGAACATGAAGGTCGAACTCGATGACGAGTATATGAATCGCGACCTGAAGGCCGAGCTGCTCAACATGAAGGTGGGCGAGGAGAAGGATGTCGAGCTGACGCATCAGCACGATGACCATGAGCATATCGAGAAAGCGCATATCATCGTCAAGAACATCGAGCATGTGACGCTGCCGGAGCTGACCGACGAGTTTGCTTCCGACTACACGAATGAGCAGGCGAAGACGGTTGATGAACTGCGGCAGATGGTGCGCGACCGTCTCGTCGAGGTCTGGGCCGATCGCTACAAACAGCAGCTCGAAAACGACATGGTCACCGAGATCATCAAGCGCAATTCCTTCGATGCCCCCGATACCATGGTCGAAAGCATCCTCGACGACTGGGTGAAGCAGATCAAGGAACGCCAGCCCGGACAGCAGATGCCGCCTGATTTCGACATGGAAGGCTATCGCGATTCCCGCCGCCAGGAAGCGGAATTTACTGCGAAATGGATGTACCTGCGCGACAGTATTATCGAGCAGGAGGGAATCAAACTGGAGGACAGCGATGTTGAGGAGAAAGCGGAACGCGACAGCGCCGCCATGGGCATCGATAAAGAGCGCCTGATTGAGTTCTACAAGAGCTCGCCGCAGTACACGCAGACCATTCTCGTCGAAAAACTCGTTGCCTTCCTCAAGGAAAACGCAGAGATCAAGGAAATCGACGATGACGATATTTCGCAGACGGGGATGGGACAGCTGGCCGACGTCGCCGAACAGGCAGGTGCAGGTGAGCAGGACAATGTGAATGAGGACGGCACTGTCGACGCGGAATTCGAGAATATCGAAGAGGACGCCTCCGCCGAAGATAATTCACCGGAAGACTCAGCAACGAAGGATGCGTGATATGACAGACAAGTTCAAGGATATGTCCAGCATGTCCATACCGCCCTACGATCAGCTCGTTCCCGTCGTCGTCGAACAGACGGGCCGTGGCGAACGCAGCTGGGATATCTTTTCCCGCCTGCTCCGTGAACGTATCATCTTTCTCGGCACCGCCATCGACGACCACATCGCCAGCCTCATCGTGGCACAGCTCCTCTTCCTCGAATCCGAGGATCCGGAGAAGGATATTTTCCTTTATATCAACAGTCCGGGCGGCAGTGTGTCGGCGGGACTCGCCATTTACGACACCATGCAGCATATTCGCTCGGATGTCTCCACCATCTGTGTGGGACTCGCGGCCTCGATGGGCGCCATCCTCCTCGCGGGCGGCGCAGCCAAGAAGCGCATCGCGCTGCCGCATTCCCGCATCATGATCCATCAGCCGATGGGTGGTACACAGGGACAGGCATCCGACATCGAAATCTATACCCGCGAAATGATGCGTACGCGAAATCAGCTTTACGATATCATCGCACATCACACCGGAAAATCGCGTGAAGAGATCACGAAAGATTCCGATCGTGACAAGTACATGCTTTCTGAAGAAGCACTCGAATACGGCATCATCGATACCGTGCTCAAAGGCAAGCAGAAACCCGGCGAGAGCTGATAGCTCCAGCACATCTCAAAGCGCGGATATTTGTGTATATTGGTGGACGAAGCACTCGTCCACCTTTTTTATTGTCATGAAATACACCCGAACAGTTACCTCCGTCCTGATCGCGCTGGTGTTTGCGGGTTGCGCCGGAACGGCACCTGAAAACATCCGCCATTATCCCGTTCAGATAACCAATATCGGCGCCGCCGTCAATTCCGAAGAAGACGAGTTTGCACCGAGCATTACGGCAAATGGACTCCGCATGGTTTTTACCCGCGGACACACGAGCGCACCGTTCGAACGGGACTTTTACGAGAGTTCGCTGGAAGGTGATTTCTGGCGGCGTCCCCTCATCGCCCAGGGCGACATCAATACTCCCCTGAATGAAGGGTCTCCGAGCATTGCCGCGGATGGACAGGCACTGTTCTTCGCCGCGGCGGACCGGGCGGACGGTGAAGGGAAGTCCGATATTTATCGCTCATTGCTGATCGGGAAGGACTGGGGCCAGGGTGAAAACCTCGGCTGGCCGGTGAATACCGATGACTGGGAATCCCATCCCTCGATTTCCGCGAACGGCAATACCCTGTATTTCGTCTCGGACCGCGACGGTGGACAGGGGGGACTCGATATCTGGATCAGTGATTGTGACTCCATGGGATTCTGGCAGCGGCCCTACAATGCCGGACCCATTATCAACACGGACGGCGATGAAGTCTCACCGTACATTGCCTCGGACGGCGTGACCCTGTATTTCGCCAGTGATGGACATCCGGGCCTCGGCGGTACGGATATGTTCGTGACACGCAAAATGCTGAAGGGGTGGACGGAGCCGACAAACCTGGGTATCCCGCTCAACTCTGAGCTCAACGACGAATTTTTTACACTCGCGGCAAAAGGAAATACGGTGTATTTCTCTTCCCGTCGCGACGATGGCTTCGGTGGATATGATCTCTACCAGGCCGCACCGAACCCGTTTCCTCCCGGTGCTGTCATCGTGCTGTCGGGGACGGTGCGAGAACGCAGCACGCGCGATCCGCTGGCCGCAACACTCACCGTGCGCGATGCGGAAACCGGTACGGTGATCGGGACGCATCAAAGCAACGCCTATACAGGGGAGTATATTATCGTCCTTACTGCGGGAGCGGTATATGACGTCACTGCCGAGTCAGGCACGTTCGACCCGGTTTCAGAACGTTTCGATCTGCTCAACCGTGAGGTCTACGGGGAAATTACCCATGATTTCCTGCTCGGCGAAGAAGCCGCGAAAGGCGACTTGACTGCCAGCGTTCGCGCGGATGTGCTCGATTTCTCGCTCATCAGAAATACCGCAGGGACGACAGGGCTGACCATCGAAGAGATCGTGGGACGTGAGACCGTGCCGCTTCTCAACTACGTATTTTTCGATGAGGATAAGGCGGAGCTGCCTGCTCGATATGAAAAACTTGCTCCCGCCGAAGCGGAATCCTTCGCCATCGCATCACTGCCGGAAGGGACGCTCGAGCGGTATTACCACATGCTCAATATCGTGGCGAAGCGGATGAAACAGCGTCCCGCTTCTTCCATCACGCTCACCGGTACGACGGACGGCAAGGAGCTTCGCAGCATCGCTGAGGCGCGTGCACGCACTGTGGCCTCGTATTTCACCGATGTCTGGGGCATTGAGCAGGATCGTGTGCGTGTCGATGCGCGCGGGCTTCCCGCAGCACCCTCAAGCAGCCGCTCGCAACAGGGACGCGCGGAGAACCGTCGCGTGGAATTGACATCCACCGACGCCGAACTTCTCGCACCGATCGAAACATCCTCCGTGCAGCGCCTGCTCAAACCTGATCGTGTGCGTTTCTACCCCTCCATCACTGCTGAGGAAGGACTCTCACGCTGGGAATTCAAAGTCACCGACGGCGACCAGGTCATGCGCGACAGCGACGGCTATGCGACATATCCTGACAGTATCTCATGGAACTGGCGCAACCTTGCGGGCGAACTCCCCACTGGCGATACCCTCCGCTTTACGCTGTATGCGAAAGACGAAAAGGGAAGCGAGGTGACCACGAAACCGCAGACCATTCCAGTCAACGTGCTCACGCTGCAGAAGAAAAACGTGGAGAAGTTGCCTGGCAGGAGCATTGAGAAAATCAGCCTCATCCTGTTCGACTATGATCGTTCCGATCTCGGCGCACGCAACCGGGAAATCCTTCGTAACGCCGCAGACCGGCTTACCACGAAATCGACGATGATTATTCGTGGATACACCGACGCTCTGGGGGATGAAACATACAACCAGCGGCTTTCCGAACGGCGTGCCGAAGCCGTACGCGCGCAACTCGATGATATGCTCGGCAACGCCGCCATGCGTTCCGAGGGTGTTGGTGAGTCGAAACTGCTGTTCGATAACGCATTGCCCGAAGGAAGGTTCTACTGCCGCACTGTGCAGATCCTTATCGAAACCATAGACTGAGGCTGAACATGAACGTGAGGCTGAACATGCGACATGCAATCTGGGGATTGCTGCTGTTGCTGTTGATTCCGGGCTGCCTCAATTACGAACAGCACGGAACGATCGAGGAGGATGGCTCCGGAACGGTGGACATCCACTACTGGATCAAAGAAAACCTGTTCATGGTGATGGACAAGGGGAAGCTGGCGTTCAACGAAGACTCCGTACGCCTGCAGTACCAGGCCGAAGGGGTCGAAGTGCTGGAGGCGTCGACGACATCCGACAGCGATGACAGTACGCGTCATGTACACACGAAATTGAAGTTCGATGCGCTGCAGGATCTGTCCAATTGCGAAGGCTTCAAGGGAACGACGTTCATCTGGCAGAGCGAAGGTGACTTCTTCCGCTTCGAGCAGCAGATGGATGCGACAATGTCTTCGTCTGAAGACCTGCTGCGAGATTTCACCTTCACATACGCGTGGACCTTCCCGGGGGACATCCGTTCGACGAACGCCGACAGCACTGACGAGCGCACAGCAGTCTGGATCATTCCGCTCTCCGATTTCGACAAAGACAATGTTCTCGAAGCCAAAATCGAAGCCTCCACTGGCAGGCATGTCGACTGGGTACTTGGCATCCTTCTCATCGCCGTCATACTCGTCTTCACTTTCCGTTTCCTCCGCCGCAGAGCGGACAAGAAGTAGCTCCAATAAGGAAGGGGAACCGCGATGTCGCGAAGGTACGAAGGAAATGAGGCGCCGTTACGTGGCGTGTTTTTCCCGATCCGTCCCGCAGTGCGGGTCGGATCGGAGTTCTTGCCACTCTGTGGCGTTTTCGCTCCGCTGTTGCGGAGCGTATTTTAATCGACGAAGCTCGCTGAAACCTCCTACGCGAAGCGTTGGAAATGCCTTCGCGTAGCGAAAACAACTCCCACGCCCTGGCGTGGGAAACAACTCTTTCGTGAGATCCCAAAAGAAAAGGACGTCTATGCTGACGTCCTTTTTTCATAAACTTTGATGTATCCTTGCCCGCTACTTGGTCAGCGTCATCCGTTTGGTAAGGAGAGCACCTTCGGTCTGCAGCTGGTAGAAGTATACTCCGCTGGAGAGGTCGGCAGCGTTGAATTCGATCACATGCGCGCCGGGATTGACGGACTCATCGGCCAGCGTGGCGACGACTTCGCCGAGTGCGTTGATCACGCGGAGGACGACATGCTGGCGCTGCGGCACTTCGAAGCGAATCGTCGTCGAAGGATTGAAGGGGTTCGGATAATTCTGATACAGCTCGACGGACGTGGGACGCGCGAAGGGATCAACATCCACCGTCGTGCGCTCGTCGTCGATATAGAAGTTCACCAATGTCGTACGAGAGGGGGACGTAGGTGAAGTATACGCCATTTCTACCGGCATCGATTCTGTCGGTTTGGCGGGACTGTACACCTCATGGAAGCTGTACTGCGGATTATCCGCGAACAGAAGGTAGTCACCCTGGCCGAGACCCGGCAGTGAGTACCAGCCCAGACTGTCGGAGACGGCGAAGCCCATGATGTCTCCGGTGTTGTTATCCTGTGCGAACACGAGCGTACCCGGCACGGGTATGCGTTCGCTTCCGACACGCAGGATGACCTGTCCATAAAATACGCCAATACCGTTGCGCACCACTTCCTGCAGCTCGAAATCGAAATCCTGCATTGTGCCGAGCGGAGTGATTTCCTCACTCTCAACGAAGTTCAGGCGCCCGTTGTTCGAATGGTAATACTGCGGGGCAAGCCGCGTATCCATGGGAATAGCCAGCAGCGCAGAAGGCGGCGATTCTTCAAGGTCGTCAAAGCGGTAGACACCATTACTGTCGGTAACGACGGACTTGTACTTACGGTAGGTATGTCCGCCGCCTGCACCACGTTTCATCTCTGAGTCGATGAGCACGATGGTGGCCTGTTTGCTCACGCCGGTATTCTTGCTGCTGACCTTGCCGTAAATCGTGTTGACGGTCGGGGCAGCTTCAGGGAGGTTGAATGTCCGGGATGCCCCTGTGCTTCCTACATGAAATGCCTTGGCGAGCATGGCGTTGGTTACGTTCCCGGAGAATGCATTCAGGTATCCCGGTTTCTCGACAACTGCATAATAGTCTTCACCGACAGGCAGCGAGAGAATATACTTGCCCGTGAAGTCGGTATAGACGACCGTGTCCACGAGCGATTGACGCCATTCCTTTTCGGCTCCAACGTCAAGTGTATTTGTTCCGGGCTGATCACCAATGTGGATGAAATTCTCTTTCGCATAAATCGATACCTTAGCGTTTTCGAGTTCGACTCCGCGATCATCATAAACGCGGCCAATGACACCGGTACGGGTACCGGGCTTTGGCAGAAGGTAAAATTCGTAACGAATGGTATCGCCTTCGGCGAGAGGCAGTCGTGCGGCATTATCAATGCTGACCTGATTGCTGTACCACTGGGTTTTGTAATCCGGATGCGGCGAAGTCGCGTGTGCGCTGGTCTTCCCCGCCTCGACATAATCGAGTGTGAAATTGCCGTCCGCATCCGTAACCGTGGTATAATCCAGATCGCTGGACCACTGCTTGACCGTGACCTGTGCGTTTGCCAGCGGTTTGCTGTTGATTGTTCGTACGAAGCCCTGGATGGTCCCGGCGTGCTCTGCGGTCGTGACGAAGAATTCCTGATAATCCTGCTCGTTCGTATACCAGTCTTTTGCTTCGAGAGTGACTTTAAAACGTCCAACAGAAGAAGGTACCCAGCTGATATAAGTGGTGCCGTCTGCGAGATTACGGGGATCCATGCCAGGAGGAGCGTTGTGTAATTTGTACTCGATATTCTGGCGTGCCGGATTGGCGAGTCTGATCTGATAGACCCACTCATTGCCCACCAGCGCAGTGCTGGGAGCAGTGGAGACAATCTTCAGACCAGAACGCGGGGGCAGCACTTCGATAGCGACGATTGAGGAATAGCCAGTCTGCCCGCTTGAGTACTTTGCGACAACGAGATATTTGTATGACTTCGAAATCTCAACTTCAAAGTCCGTCCACTGCACGGCGGTCGCGCTGTATATCTGTGCCTTGATTTTCAGGGGAACAGTATCGTCCTCGTCACCCCGGTAGATCCAGTAGGAGGACGGTGTGAGTCCGCCGACGGGTGCTTCCCAATTGAGCGTAACATACCCGTTGACATCAACGTGTGCCTGCAGATTTCTTGGCGGTTCCTGTGCCCATGACAGCGTGGTCATGCACAGCAGGAGGGCAAGCAGTATGGAAGCTGAACGTAACAAGTATAGACTACTCGATTATTCCCGTAAAAATTAGTGGATCGAGACTAATAATGCAAAGAAAAATGACGTTTTTCACATTAAGTTTACATTAATACACATGCGATTTTCATGCCATTTCACGGCCCCTTAAACAGACCCGTTAGCCCCGTTTTTGTTACAACGGCATCATAATGACGTCAAAACATGCCGTTTTCGTCAATAAATTGACGTTTACATCATGCCCAGCTTCTTCATACGCTCGACGAGCGTGGTGCGTTTGAGCCCGAGAATCTTGGCTGCCTCGGTTTTATTGCCGTCGGTGTGTTTGAGTACAAAGTTGATGTGCTCTTTTTCCATCTCCTTCAGCGTACTGAGACGTTTCGGGGCTCTGAGTGAAAGCTCGAGGTCGCTGCCGGATGTGCCGGCATCACGCCGTACCGCGTCACCCGTGTACTCGGAAGGCAGCATTTTTGTAATCAGCATTTCTTCCGTGCTCTGCGCGATCATGCGGTTGATCAGGTTTTCCAGTTCTCGGACGTTGCCCTTCCAGGGTATGCTTTTCAGATGCTCGACAAGTTCACCGGATGCACCGTGGACGTTGGAGGCATGCCTCTCGTTGTACTTCTGAATGAAATGCTCGACGAGTTCGGGGATGTCGCTGATGCGCTGACGCAATGGCGGCACGGTGATGGGGATGACGTTGAGGCGATAGAAAAGATCCTGACGGAAGCGCTCGGCCTCGATTTCCACCTGGAGATCCTTGTTCGTTGCGCAGATCACGCGGACGTTGACCATGCGTGTCTTTGTTTCACCCACGCGGCGGAACTCGCCTTCCTGCAGCACGCGCAGCAGCTTGGCCTGAAAGGCCAGCGAGGTGTTGGAAATTTCATCCAGGAACAGCGTGCCCCTGTGCGCTTCTTCGAACAGTCCCGGCTTGTCTGCCACAGCCCCGGTGAATGCGCCGCGCTTGTAGCCGAACAGTTCACTTTCGAGCAGCGTGTCGGGCAGGGCACCGCAGTCGACTGCCACGAAGCGATGCGCGCTGCGTGCGCCGTGGTAATGGATGGCCTTGGCGATGAGTTCCTTTCCCGTTCCACTCTCACCGTAAATCAGCACGCTGCCCTCGCTGCCGATGGCGGCCTGCGTTTCGGAAAACAGCTGCTGCATGGGACGCGACGAACCGATGATGTTCTCGAAACCGAACCGCTGTTCGACTTCCTTGCGCAGGTACAGATTTTCCTGCTTGAGCTTGTGATGCAGACGGGCATTCTCTACGGCAATACTCGCGAGGTTCGCGAAGGCTTCGAGAAACTCCGCATCAATCTCGGAAAAGCTCATGGCCTGCAGGGCGTCGGAGCGGGAATCGACGTACACGGTGCCGATGATTTCATCCTTCATCTTCATCGGGACGCAGATGAGGGAATGAATATTGTAGTTGACCACCGAATCGCGCCTGCTGAATTCTTCGTCCGACGCAGTGTCGGAAACGATGATGGGTTTGCCGGCGTGAAGGACGTCCTGCAGAATGCTCAGACTGATCTCCGTTGCGTCACGAATGGTCTCCTTCTCCACGTTGCGTGAGACCTTGAGCGAGAGCTGTTCGTTTTCGATGAGGAAAATCATGCCACGCTCGCCATTCATGGCTTCGAGTGCGCTGTCCATGATATTGTCGAGCAACCGGTCGAGGTCGAGAACGGAATTGATTTTTTCCGACACGTTGTAGAGTGTGCGCAGATTCTGCTCGCGCACCGCCGTGAGGGCGTGCGGGGATTCCGTGCGATGGGTGACGGCGAATTCCCGAATGATCTCCGCGTTCACGCGCACGTTTTCGGTGTAGCTGCGGTACAGCTGTGCGTCCTGTATGCTCTCTGCGCTCGCCATCAGCTCCTCATGCGCCCGCTCGATCATTTTTGCAGCTTCGGCGTGTTCGCGTGAGGCACGAAGAATAAGAGCGTGGTTGAGCAGGATGTCATGCGCGCCGCCGTAGAGGGGACCTTTCTCTTCGAGTATGGCAAGGGCGTCGGTCGACAGATCCACCGCAATGCTGGTGCGTCCCAGCTGCAGCTGGCAGCGTCCCGCATACGATCGAGCGAGGATGCTCAGCGAATCAAATCCGTGCCGGTCGGCCGTGTCACCGAGCGCATTGAACGCAGACAGCGCCTTCTCGAAATCATTGTCTTTTCCCCGCTGCAGATGCAGCATGCCCCTGCGGTAGTGCAGCATTGCGCTGATGTTTACATCCTGCGCCTTCGCAAGCAGTGATTCCGCCTGTGCGAGCAGCTTTTCGGCAATGTCATATTCCCGCAGCTCGATGCGGCAGCCCGCAATGTCAATATCGTCTGCCGCCACGCCGGCATCACTGCCTGCACCCTCCGCGAGCTTGCGTGCGGCAGCATACATTTCCATGGCGCGATCGTAGGAGCCGAGCGTCATGTACAGCTCGCCCAGGTTTTCGTGACAGAGCTCCTGCAGGTACGCGTCGCCGATTTCACGGGCGATGCGCAATTCTTCTTCGAGGTGCAGCAGGGCAGGGGAGTAGCGGCAGAGCGCGATTTCACACTGTCCCATCCCGCCCGCACTGGTCGCCAGCATGCGCCTGTCGCCAAGTTCACGTGCGACGGCATTGGCCTCGGTGTGACGCTCCAGCGCCTCCTCATAGCGGCCGAGGGCGTAGTACTGCGCGCCCATGTTGCCGGATGCGCGGATGATACCGCGGCGGTACCCCGCGCGTTCAAAGCGTTCACGCGCCTGCTGGAAGTGGTCAATGGCTTTTTCCGGGTTTTCGAGTACCGAGAAATGCACCAGTCCGATATCGATCAGGATGAGTCCTTCTTCCGTATCCGCATCCTGCTCGGCGAACAGCGCAAGCGCTTTTTCGTAATGCCCGAGTACGCTCTCGCCGGGAGTGGTGCGGTACTCGACAAAACCGATTTTCTGATGACAGTACGCCTGTCCCATCGCGTCACCGGTCTCGGTGTAATACCCGAGGGCTTTCTCAGCACTGCGGCGCGCGCGATCGAACTCTCCGGTGGAGAGGTAGTACTCGGTCTGACTCCGGTATACGCCGGCCAGGCGCTGCGGGGAATTTGACTGCGCAGCGAGCAGCAGCATTTCTTCGAGAAATTCTTCCTCATCGGCCCGTCGGCCGAGAATGTTGTTCAGTCTGCCAAGGGAGGAAAGGACTTCAAACCGTCTGTCGGTTTCATCGGTGGGCAGCAATGTGAGGGCGTCGCGCAGGAAGCGGTCGGCGGAGGAATAGTCGAATCTCTGCTCGCGGTATTCCGCCGCGGTCAGCAGAGGTTCGAGTGCGCGCAGGCTGTCAGACCCGTGCAGGGCGTGATGCGCGAGTACGGCATCGGCATCCTGCTGCGGGGGATGCGCGCTGAACCACTGGAACAGAACATCGTGCACGTCGGCGCCGGCATCGCCCGCGGCATCGCGAACGGCATCGTGTGCGGGATAGAGTCCTTCAGGTGAGGCTTCCACCAGCTCGGCATGCTGGAGCTCGGCCAGCGCGTCGAACACCGCGGTGTCTCCACGCTCGCAGAGTTCTGCAAGCGTTCCCGCCGTGAGGGGAATGCGCGCAGCGGTGAGGAAATGCAGAAGCCGCCGGGCATCATGCCCAAGGCGCTCGATGGCGCGCGTATACATCTGCGTCATCGACGAGGGGAAAAGCCCGCCGAGGTTCTCGCGCTCATGTACGAGCCACCCATGGTCGGTGGCCTCGAGCAGCTGTTCACTGACGCAGAAATTCAGCAGGTCTTCCACGCGACCGGGCATGCCCTTGCTCTGTCGTACAATCACTTCGACGAAAGAGGGAGAGACACTGCCGAGCAGCTGTGCGAGATTGTCGGCGATTTCCTGTCGTGACAGCGGGGGAAGGGTGATGCGGCGCAGACGCATGTCCTTACCGGACGCCGCCGGTTCACCGGATTCGGTCGTGGGATCGCTGCCGATGATGAGGAGAAAGCCTTCGTGCTTCCCCGCCTCGAGAAACGAGGGGAGGCTGGCGCAGAATTGCTGTGTGAGCGCATCTGCGAGGTGAAGATCGTCGACGGCGACGGCGTCCGCACCGAGGGCGCCGGTCAGCAGCTCGGCCGCCGCATGAAAGATGCGCAGCTTTTCATTTTCAAAACTGGCCGCGGGTTCTTCATTCGCCTCGACCCCACTGATGCTGCCGGGGAAGGATGATGCGAGAATGCGCAGCAGCGGCGTGCTTTCATCACTGCGGGCGACGCCGCGGTCAATCAGTTCGAGTACGCCTAAGAAACTGCTCTGTCCGGGACGAAGGGTGATGCGTTCGACGCGTGCGCCGTTGAACTGCAGATCGGTCACGAGGTCACGGATGAAGCGGCTTTTCCCGGCACCGAGCGCGCCCTCGATGCGCAGTACGCCGGAGTCGCTGCGGGAATTTTCCCATGCTTCCATTGCGCTGGCGCGTTCCTGCTCTCGCGGAATGTCGAGCAGACGCAGCACCTGCGTTTCTTCCGCCCGTTTCATTGCCGTTTCCCGCCCGAGGTATTCGGCGGCCTGCGCATGCAGCTGCCAGGCCGAGCGGTAACGCAGCTGCGGCTGCTTCTGCAGCAGCGTGGTGATCCACAGTGCGAAGGGTGCGCCGGTTTCATCGGGAATGGAGGGCAGGGGGGCTTCGATATGCTGCTTGAGGACGTCAAGGGGACGCTCGCCGCGATACGGCGGATCGCCCGAAGCCAGTTCATAGAGGATACAACCGAGTGCGTAAAGGTCCGATCCCGCATCCGGCAGTGCGCCGCGGATGATTTCCGGGGCCATGTATTCGAAGGTGCCGCTCAGTCCTCGCTGTTCGCCTGATGAAAATGAGCTCAGGCCGAAATCCATCACGCGCAGCGCATTCGGCGCGCCGTCCTGCGGAAGCAGGATGTTCGCGGGCTTCAGATCTCCGTGCGCGATATGCTGACTGTGAATGAAATCCAGCGCTGCGGTGAGATGGTACACCAGTTCCGCGAAACGTTCCCCGTCGAGATGTCCCTCGTCGTTGCGTACGTGTGCGGGCGCCAGCATGTCGCCATCCACCCAGTCCATCGCGAAGTATGCGTGTCCGTCGGACGTATACCCGAAGTCATGCACATGCACGAGCTGCGGATGCTCGAGACGGCTGAGCAGACGGAATTCCGACTGCATGCGTTCACGCTGCGCCGCGTCGACGTCTCGCAGCAGCTTGACGGCGACTTCACCGCCGCTGCTTTTCCGTGTGCCGCGGAACACGAGTCCGCTGCCACCGGCGCCCACATGCGCGGAAAGATCATATCCCGAAATCTCGGGAATGCTGATTTCAGCGGCTTCACTCATGTCCAGCCCTCATGTTTTGCCTCGCGGTTCATCAGCTCCTGCGTGGCGAGAATCGGATCCTTGTCCTCGAAGAGGATGGCGTACATCTGATGAATGATGGGCATTTCCACGCCCAGCTTCAGCGCCAGTTCATGCGCCGAACGTGTGGTGTCGACACCCTCGGCGACCATGGTCATTTCGGAAAGGACTTCGCGCACGGGACGACCCTTGCCGATTTCAACACCCACGTGACGGTTGCGGCTGTGCCGACTCATCGTGGTGACAATCAGATCGCCCAGCCCGGAGAGTCCTGCAAACGTATGCGGATCCGCATTCAGCGCAGCGCCGAGACGACGGATTTCCGCGAGTCCACGGGTAATCAACGCGGCCTTGGTGTTGTCGCCGAATTCCGATCCGTCACAGATACCGGCACCGATGGCGATCACGTTTTTCAGCGACCCGCCCAGCTCCACGCCGATGACGTCATCCGATCCGTACACCCGGAAACTCTCCGTCATGAAGGTTTCGATAACGTTCTGCGTGGTGCGGGGATTGCTGGATGCGGCGACGACAGTGGTGGGACGCTTGCGGCATACTTCCTCGGCGTGGGAGGGACCGGAGAGCACGGCATATCGTCCTGGCGTCAGCTGCGGCCACAGCTCCTGCACCACCTGCGAAATGCGCAGCAGCGATCCGTTCTCGATGCCCTTGGCCACGTTGACCACGGTCGCATCCCCGATCAGATCGCCGTCGATACCGCGGAGGACGGGACGCACGAACTGCGACGGCGTAGAGATCACCAGCATATCGCGTCCCTCCGCCGCCTGCCTGATGTCCGCCGTCAGCTGCAACGCTTCCGGCAGTTCGAGCATGGGAAGAAACACGGAATTATGCCGCGTCGTACGCATGGTTTCCACGTCATGCGCGTCGTACGACCAGAGGGTGACCTCGTGCTGTTTTTCGCAGAGCAGGGCGGCAAGCGTTGTTCCCCAGCTGCCAGCTCCCAGTATACCGATATTCATGTGTACCCTGTTGTGGGACAAATCCTGTTTCATGACCGATGACGGAAACACATCCTGCACGCGTGCTCACATTATGCACTTTCTGCATATTATGCACGTTCTGCATACGCCTGTTGCATCACACACGCATTCCGCAACACATACGCGTACCGCAACGCACTACTTGCGCGGTGAATGCTGGCGTTGTCGTGATCGGGAGTGTATATCCGGGGCTGCCGTGCCGTATCAGGCCTGCGGCGCCTCTACGCAGGCGCGCTGCTAGAACATGAAGGTCTTCATCGACGAGCCCATTTTGCGGCCCAGGACTTTCAGCTTGCTGAACTGGTTTTCCTGTCCCTGGAGCAGACGGCGAATATTTGCGCGATGGGCGTAGAACAGCAGCAGCGTAATCGCGATACTGAACAGAATCAGTGTATGATAGCTCGGAATATCGACGTTGAAAACATTGAAGCGGATGAAGAGTGAGGACGGAAATGCCGTCGCTGCGCTCAGTGACCCCAGCGAAACGTAGCCGGTGGAAAGCAGCACGAGCACGAAGACGATGAGCGCGATCGAGATGTCGATCGGCGCAATACCGACGAGCATGCCTGCTGCCGTGTTGATTCCCTTGCCGCCACGGAAATTCAGGAAGACCGAGAAAATGTGTCCGATAACCGCTGCGATGCCGGCGATAATCTGCACGACGGTGAAGTCGTCAAACGGCGTGCGGTTGTTGAATGGGAAATCCCCGTAATGCAGCCGTGCGATAACCAGCACGGCAAAGAGTCCCTTGGTGATGTCTCCGGCCTGTACCAGCAATCCCAGTTTCCATCCCAGGGTGCGCATGACATTGGTGCTGCCAATGTTGCCGCTGCCCTGCGTACGGATGTCTACGCCCTTGAGCCAGCGTCCCACAAGCAATCCCGTGGGAATCGAGCCGGCGATGTAACTGAGGATGATGATCAGACTGAGAAGATACATATGTACACACCAAAACTTCGTGTCAGATACAATACTGCAACATATCGCATTGCACTAATAAAATCAATGGGAAAGCACATCAAGTGTCAAAATAATGGCGGGAAGAAAATCGCTTCCAGTTGCTCTTCTGCCCGAATTCGATGAAATTGCGACACGTACATGCCACAGATCACCTACATTGACACCGAGGCGCCCACGCCGCGCGAACGACGATCCTTCTGGCGCCTCCTGCTGCGCCTGACGGTCCGCTACCGGGTTGCCATACTTGCGTTCATGGCGGTGTACCGCTTTGTCGGACTCTCTTTTGGTGAGATGCAGCAATGGGACGAATCGATTTACGCTCTGCGCGTGCAGGATATCCTGCGCTTCGGGGATATCTGGGATCAGAGTCCCCACATGCTCAGCGGATTATATTACGCGGTGCATCCGCCGCTGTACGTCTGGCTGTCCACCTCGCTTGTGCTGCTGACGACGGATGCCCTGTGGGTGTATCGCCTGACTTCGGCCATCGCCGCCGCGCTGCTGATTCCCCTGGTCTACCGTATCGCGCGCAGCAGCGCTCCCGCGGGACGCGCACTGGTCACGACAGGACTCTTTGCCTTCGCACCTCTTCCCACCTTTTATTCCCGGCAGGGACAACTGGATATGCTCCTTGCACTGGGCATGCTTGCAGCGCTGTATTTCGCATGGCGAAGCGTGCAGAGCCGGAGAGCGGGGGATACCTGGCTGGCGGGACTCACACTCGGGGTCGCCCTGCTCACGAAATTCGGTTTCGCGCTGAGCATCCCTGCCGCCGTTGCACTGACGACGCTGCTCGAAACTCCTGCACGCCGACTGCGCACCCTGCGTGTCGCCGTGCTGATGACCATCATTTCCCTGCCGCTGTGGGTGCCGTGGTTCTGGGCCATGACCGCACGCCATGGGAATGGGAATGTGTTCTGGCTCTTCGACCCTGCACTTCCGCTTGGCGCTACCATTACGGGAGCGGAGGGGACGGCGAAAGACACGGGAATGATGTTTTATCTCAATCAGCTGGTCGTGCATTTCGGACTGCTGTTTCCCTTTGCGGTGGTGGGACTGCTTGACGGACTCCGCCGTGAATCCCGCGGCATGCTGTCATGGGCCTCGGTGTTTACGCTGCTGCTGTTCGTCGTACTGCTTTTCCTGAAATCTTCTTTCACCGTTTACCTGCTCCCGGCCTTCCCGCTGCTTTTCCTGCTCGCCGTGCATGGGTTCGGACTGGTGAAGCGAATGAGCAATATCGGTGCCACGAGCATTGCCATTTTTGCGGTGTTCTGCCTCGCGTGGTCGCTGTTTCCCGAGGGACGTGTGGCGGTCAAGCAACTGTACACGCTCGTGCTTGCAGGGAACATTCCCGGGGATACGCTCACGGCATTGCTGCTGATGGCCGGAACGACGATCGCGCTGCTGCTCGGTGTGCTCATCCTCGTCCGCCGCCGCCGGCTCCGCTCGTGGCTCACACTGCCTCTGCTCTATACCGTCGCTGTCATCATCGCCGTCACCACCATGTACCGCATCTGGTTTGTGGACCCGGCGAAGTTTGTGGATGGAGCGCAGGACACCGTGTACGCACTCGAGACGCTGGAGGCTGATCATGTGCTCCTTGTCGGCAACGGCGACAATCCGCAACTGACATGGTACCTGGGCGGTGCAGATATCGGCTGGGTCGAGGGCGAGGGACAGCGATTTTTCCGTCTCGAACCCGAGGCGATGGGGGTGGACGGCATTCGTTCGCGCGCTGAACGCTTCGCCGATACCTCGCGCGTCGCGATGATTATCGAGAAGGATGAAATCACCTCTGGCGTGTACCGCTCGGCGCAGGATGTCATGCCCTCGAATTTCCGCATTTATTTTGAAACCCGGCGCTATGTCATTGCCGGTGAAAGTGAGCTGCAGCCGAATGAGTGAGCAGCCATTGTCCACGTCTCCATCAGCCTCCCGCACTGGCACGCCACCTCCCGATGGGCGCTTCCCCTTGCTGCGCACGCGCGCGACGGCGGTAACGGCGCTGCTGTATCTCGCTGCCGGACTCGCGATGACGCAGATCCGCCTGCTCAACACGCTCGGATACGAATCCGCTCTCGTCTTCGCGCTCATCGCTGCCTTTGCCGGCGGGGTGCTCTCGCTGCGGCTGCTGCGCGATGTACCCGCGTCACTGCCGGTTCCCGCCCTGGCCACGCACTGGCTGCGGGTTGCGGGCACAGGGGCGCTGCTGCTCGTGCTGCCCGCTGCGGTCCTCACCGTCAATGCGGCCTTCGTACGCAATTGCGCCATGTTCGACGGAGCAGGCTTCTGGCTCCTGCTGCCTTTTCCCACCGTGCTCTTCACCTCCGCGCTCGTACTGCTGCTGCGCCTGGTTGCGGGCAGACGTGCCGGACTGCTGTACGCGCTGCTGATCCTGCTTTTCCTCCTGCAGCCCTTCGTGCAGATTTACACGCGTCCCCAGCTCTTCGCCTACAACCACGTGTTCGGGATGTTTCTCGGACTGTCGTGGGATCAGACGCAACCGCCCTTCCTGACACTGCTTCTTTACCGGCTTTCCACGCTGGCATACGTTGTGCTGCTTCTCGGGGTGTCTCTCGCACTGCAGCAGCGCAGGCGTGGCGGCGTGCTGGAAGGACGCATGCGGCTGCTTCTCCTCGCGATGTTCATTCCTGCCCTGGCGGCCACCCTGTATTTTGCACAGCAGAGCGATGCCCTCGGTTTTACGAACAGCTATGAACATCTGCGTGAAGAACTCGGGGCGAAATTCAGCTCCGGGGATGTGGACATCTACTATGACAGCACGCAGGTGAGCGGGGAGGATATCCGTCTCATCGCACGGGAACACCGCTTCCAGCTCAAACAGGTCTGTACGGCGCTGCAGGTGCAATGGAAGGGCAGGCTGCAGTCGTATCTGTATCCTGACAGTAGAACGAAGAAGCGGCTGCTCGGAACGGAGAGCTCTCAGATCGCGCGGCCCTGGAAAAAGGAAATCCACCTCAGCATGGATTACTGGCGCGAATCGCTCAAGCACGAAATTGTGCACGTGGTGGCGGGCGCCTTTGGTCCCTACATCAATCATGCACCTTTCGTGCGGGTGCTGGGACTGACAGAAGGACTCGCAATGGCCGTCGAATGGTCGTGGGGAAATCGCACCCTGCATCAGCACGCAGCCGCGATGCTCAACTATGGCCTGCTGCCCACGGCACGGCAGTGCATCAGCACCATCGGTTTCGCGACCAACAGTTCTTCAGTCAGCTACGTTGCCAGCGGCAGTCTCACACGCTGGCTGATGGATTCGCTGGGCGTGCCGGTGATTCGCCGAGCCTATGCGGAAGACAATCTCGAGGAAGTCATCGGCATCTCGTACGAGGAAATGAACTCGCGCTGGCGCCGCTACCTGCGCACCGTTCAGCGTGCCCGACCCGACAGCATCGCCACGCTCTACGCGTTCAAACGTCCCTCGCTCTTCACCGCGGTGTGTCCCCGAGTCATCACCGAGCAGTCGCGTGATGCCGCCGAAGCGCTGCGGGATTTCCGTTTCGCCGACGCTCTGCAGATGTACAGGGAGACCGAACAGCTTGCGCCCAATGCCCGCGCCGTGTTCGGCATGACCGGCGCGCTGTATCAACTGGGGGAAATGGACTCTGTCCGTTCCCTTGTCGCACGCTACCTCATCGACAGCACCCGCGCGTACAGCCTCTATCCGCTGCTGCTCTGGGAGGGCGCGGCCGCATGGAAGCTGGGGGATTCGCTCGCAGCCGATCGTGCACTGACGCGGCTCCTGACCGCGAATCCTTCAGGCTGGCCCACGGCGCTGGCACAGCGCATGCGCAATGCGCTGAGGATCGGTGGCGCCGCGCGTCCCGCACTCCGCCACACACTGCTTGGCGCCCTGCGTCGGGAGCGGAATGAGGATTCGCTGCGCAACGTACGGAGTGAGGAAATGGAAATGTGGATGGACTCGCTCGGTACAGCGCATCCGGCAGCGCCGCTGCTGCTCGATGAATGGCTCCGCCTCGTTGCGCGGGACAGCTCCGGACGACGCCAGGCACTGACGCGCATCGCCTGGCTGCCGGTGGATCGAATGCCCACCGAGTTGCTCATGCGCTGCGGCGCCGTGTACTACGCGCTGGGGGAAAATGGCCGGGCGAAGGAATTTTTCAGAAAGGCTCTGATGATGACCGCACACCGCATGCTCCCGAAAGAGCAGATGCTGCGTTTGGAGATCCAGGAGTGGTTGGAGCGCTGCAGGGCGGATTCTCGTGGGGCGGATTCATGAATCCGCCTTACCGGGGCGGATTCGGGTTTCAGCAGGGCGGATTCATGAATCCGCCTTACCGAATTGTAGGGACTATTTCAAGCGTTGAATCCTCAACGTATCGGTATACGCGTCGAGGCGTTCGATGGTCGCGATGCCGTTGGCGGCGGGGGAGAAGCGGGGCATGAGGTTCTGGGGACCGATACGCGTCAGCGGCGTGGCGTCGAGCGTGGCCAGCCAGGTGTCGCCGGTGCCGGTTTCATACACCATGCTCGCGCGCTCACCCTGCACGTCGAAATCCACCACATGTCCCACGAGAATCTGATCAGCCTCGCCGGTCTCCAGGTCGAATTGGTAAATGCCCTCCTGATCGCGGACGTAAAGCCAGCGGTTCTGTGAGCGTGTGGCGTACACGAGGCGATGCTGCCAGGGATTTTCGTCGGTAAAGGGCACGGTGGTGAGGCTGTTGAGTTCCGCCCCGGTAAAATCGTATTCCTTCACTTCGCCGTCATCCCACCGGATCGCCACCGAACGCTGTCCGGTCAGCACCATGCTGATAATCGACGCATTTTTGTCGAGTGTCATCATGGGGAATTCAGACTCCACCGTCCATGTCGCCATGTCGTAGGTGGACTGGTTCACCGAGTAATTTCCGGGTGTGCCGCCAATCCAGACGAAAGATTTTCCCGTGTTGGTAAACTGCATCAGCTGCGGTTCGCCGCCCTCGGCCGGCTGGTAGTTGAGCAGCAGTTGTCCCTGCAGATCGTAGAGTCGGATGCTGCCGTTCTGCGTAAATGCCAGCGCCTGTCCTGAAGGATCGAAATCGTAGAGTCGGTGCAGAGTCTGCACGTCGGGCATGGGCACGATGCGGAGGTTGCCGGTGTCGAAATCCCGCACTGCGAGCTCGCCGCTGGAAACCGGGTTGTCGGCATCCACCACGCCTGAAGGTGCTTCGAGGTAGCCCGCAACAACGGCGCTGCCATCCGGCGTCCAGAGGGGATTGAAATAATGCCTCATTGTCGCCGGATCGTCTTCCGAACAAGCAGAGAGTAATGCCAGTGTGAGGATGGGGAGAAAAAGTCGTCTGAATGTGAGCATGCGCGTCGGTGAACTGTTGATCGGTTGGTGGAGCGGCAGGGCTTCCCTCCGTGCTTCGTTCTCTACAACACGGGATGTTCGGTGAAAGTTACGCATCACCGACCATATGGCTGGGGGAAAAATCGGGTGCCGTCACGGAGGTGACGTAATGATCAGGGAATTGAGCGGCACATTCTGCTGCCTGTTCTGTAGTTTCAAAGAGGCCGAACACGCTCGATCCGCTGCCGCTCATGAGGGATCCGACAGACCCCATTTCCATCATCCGGTCGCGAACGTGGCGAATTTCGGGGTGCTGCTGCATGACAACTTCCTCGAAATCGTTGTGCAGAACAGTGGCCAGCGCATCTGAATTATGCAGAATCTGCATAATTTTTTCACGAAGGGCGGGTTCGGGACGCGGTTCACGCACCCGAAGGCTTCCATAGGCCCATGCTGTGGAGACATGAATGCCGGGGTAGACGAGCAGAATGTAAAAAGGACACTGCCAGGAAAAGGGGGTGAGGATTTCCCCGCGTCCCCGTGCCTCCGCACTGTCGTCCTGCAGAAAAAACGGGACGTCGGAGCCCAGCATCGCAGCGATTTCCATGCGCTCTTCGTCAGGAACGCTGAGTCCCAGCAGTTCGGGCAATACGCGCAACACGGCGGCCGCGTTGGAACTGCCGCCCCCGAGTCCTGCTCCCGCGGGAATGTGTTTTTCCAGGTACATATGTACGCCGGTGTGCCGCTCGTCACGCAGCAGCATTTCTGCTGCGCGCACACAGAGATTCCCGCTGTCGCGGGGAATATCATCCCTGTTGCAATCCAGCGTAACGCCGCTGTCCGTTGCCTCGAAACTCAGCGTATCGTACAGGTTGACGCGATGAAAGACGGTCGCGAGGTCGTGAAACCCATCGTCGCGCTTTCCGAGCACATACAATCCGAGGTTGATTTTGGCGTACGAACGTACCGTCATACTGTCAGTTTTCCCCGAGAAAGAGTCCGAACGTCAGCCCCAGCCGCACGAAACCGCCGCCGAAATCGAATTCCGGCATGTCGTTCACCGCGAAACGGTCGTCCATTTCCCAGTCGCTGGTCGAGCCGCCATACCAGCCGCCGGTCAGGTCGACGATGGCGAAAGGATGCACTTCGTATTCCAGCGACAGCGTCGGCTGCCATGTGAAGAAATCGCTTGTGAGAACATGTCTGCGGTCGGCGTGGGATTCGAATTCCACGGGGAAAAGTTCTCCCCAGGTTTTATCCCTGTTCTCGGATTGCGTCATCGTCAGCGTATAGCTGCCGCCGCCGAGCATGCCGCCCAGGGCAATGTGAAAGCGTCCGAAGGGAATGACGTATTCGATCGTGACGCCGCCGGAATTGACATCCAGCTTGGTCGAGCGATAGAGCCCGTCAATATCCACGCGCTCTTCAGCAGAGCCGCCGTATCCCATGCCGCCGATGCGCAGGTTCGGGACGATCATGATGTACGCGTAGCCGCGTCCCCCGAAGAGGAACATGCCGTCTTCGTTCAATGCCGGAAATCCCTTTTCTGCAAGGGCGCTGTTGAGCGGAGAGGTGTTGATGAAATACCAGGTGGGGGTTACGCCGCCGCCGCCGCCCACGATTCCGCCGCCGCGCTGTCTGCGGTTGCGGGGATAATCTTCTTCCTGCGCCAGCAGACTGGCCGCGGGGAGGAGGACAAGGAGCAGCAGTACAAGGATGCGAGTCATCGGAAAGCAGTTGCGGGTCATCGGAAACCTTTCCTGTGTTGCGTGAATGCCCCAATATAGGCAGGATTTACAGCGCTACAACAATGCGACAACAATCTGCATGACGATGTTCGCGTAAATGCCGGCGATCACATCGTCCATCATGATCCCGCCACCGCCGCGCATGCGGTCGAACTGTCGGGCGGGCGCGGGTTTGACAATATCAAAGATGCGGAAGAGGAAGAATGCCGCCAGCGCCACCCACCAGATTTTCGGCAGGAAAGCCACCGCGAGCCACATGCCCACCGCTTCGTCCACCACGACGAGGGAGGGATCGTCGCCATGACGTTTTTCCAGTGCCGATGCGGCCGGGATGCCGAGGAAGAGGAAAACCAGGGCGAAAAGCGTGAGCAGCGTCCCGTTGTCGCTCCACGGCAGCACCCAGTACAGCGCCAGCGCCGCCGCCGAGCCGACGGTCCCCGATGCGAACGGGGCGTGTCCCGTAAACGCAAAACTCCCGAGGAAATGATACCAGGCATAAAGAATGGGGTGCGGGGGAGCGGCGTCTTGCTGTTTCATGCTTATCCGGCGATCTGTTTGGGTTTTCGCAGCAGTTGAATGACGAGGCGCCGGTTGTCGATCAGGTACTGCACTCCTGTGAGCAGCGTGATCAGCGTGACCGCGAGCATCAGCACGTACGTCAGTGTGGGATGCAGCAGCGTCTCGAAGGCCGAGCCGACGATGCCGCGCACCCAGCTAACGTCCTGTCCCACGATGACGAGCAGTAAGTAGTAGAGCACGGCCATCTGAATGAATGTCTTGGTCTGGGCGGATTTGGAGGTGGCGATATGCATGTTGCGGCTTTCCGCGAACGAGCGCAGCAGCGTGATCAGCAGGTCGCGTATGACGATGACCATGACCATCCACCATGGGACGTAGGCGAGGAAGGCGAAGGCCAGGAAGGCGGCGGACGTGAGAAATTTATCCGCCAGCGGATCCAGGAATTTCCCCAGGTTCGTCACCGTGCCGCTGCGCCGCGCGATCTCCCCGTCATACCAGTCCGTCACCGCCGCGATGAGGAACACCGCCAGCGAAAGCTGATTGAGCAGGGTGTTTTCCGAGATGAGCAGGAAAAAAAAGACGGGGGATAGCAGCATCCGGAAGAGCGAGAGCTTATTTGCGAGGGTGGAAAACATTGTGAATCGGGGAATCGGCACTATTGGCGAATGCTGCGAAGTTGAAATTACGGCAATTTTAAGGACAAAAAAAGCCTCCCGGTGGGGGGGAGGCTCATGCATGTCAGTGATATGGGAATCAGGGCAGCGGTTCGTCGAAAACCGGTTCCTCCTTCAGCTTGCGCACGATGGTGGCCTGCATGCCTTTTGGCCCCATTTGCGCCTCATATTCGACGATTTCGCCTCCTTTGAGTTTCTTGTAACCCTCGCCCTCGATCGATTTGTAGTGGACAAACACATCGCCGCCTTCTTCGGGTTTGATAAACCCGAATCCCTTGGCGTTGTTAAACCACTTCACGACGCCCTGTTCCATAGTGCCTCCTAGAAAACCCGTGATACAAGTGCCAAGACATCAGTGACACCATGTTCCTCCGTGCAATGAAAAACATGGGTTACAGACTGATCCACAGTCTAGCTGGAGAGATATGCTGGATGCATGGCTGGATGGGGATAGAATTTTGACCTAAAATACTTCCCTCAGGGACTTGACGCAAGTATAAACTCACGGTTTTGCAGGTATTTGGGCGACTTTTTCAATAATAATCCGGGGATATGCGTTGCCGGTGACGGTCACATGACGCTGGTAACGCTGTTCCGGATAGGAGAAATGGGCTTCGAGGGTCGCCTGCACGGTGCCGCTGTTGCCGTATCCGAGCATGGCGGGGATGTAACCCGGTGTGAACATACCCTGATGCGGCGCCACCATGGCGATATAGTCCGCTTTGGTCGAATCGATGAAAGCATCGATATTCCCGCGCATGTACGGCAGTGCCGCCGGTTCGATCAGTCCCCCCAGATCGATCACATAGCGCTTCCCGAAATATCCCAGCGCCCCGATATCGTATGCAGCGATGCGCGCATCCGGGGGAGTCTCATCGTGCACCCACCGGGCAGCGCGCACATGCACACTGTTGATATGCTCCACGCTGCTCTGCCACACCACCCGCCACTCGGTCAGCGCCCGCGCGCCGAGCACGACCATGGCCGCCAGCAGCACCGCTCGCGGCAGCACGTAACCTCCAAGCAGCCGTAGGGCGGACAGCGTGACCTCCTGCCGCGTCAAACCCTGAAGAACCCAGGCCACGAACCATCCCACCCCCAGCAGCATCGGCGCCAGGTACCGTCCCGCGTGCCCGGGATAGGGTAACATTATCGCGTAGGCGAGAACGTGCCCCGCGATCCAAACAATTAAAACCATACCCATCGACGCCCGCCGTGGGGCGGATTCATGAATCCGCCCTACGAAACCCCGGATCCGCCGGGCTATCCCCCAAATCCCCGCCAACCCCGCGGCCCCAGCCAAACCCCACAATCCCGGTCCGGCGCCACGCATGACGCCCCAGACGAGGGTACGGGTCCATCGATAGAGCATATCGGCGATGGCGGGGAAGATGCGCAGGGGGTTATCCGAGATGGGACGTCCCCCGGTTGCGAGCCAGCGTCTCCCGGCAAAGGTGCTGGTCAGCACAGTGCCGTTCATCGCGAGGTTGAAGCCGGCATAGATGAGGACGCCGATGGAGGAGATGGAGAGCAGGATGAGTGCGGGACGCCAGCTGCGCGCATGGCGCCAGGCGGCGAAGGCGAGCACGATGGCGAGAAGGAGTCCTTCGGGACGCGTGAGCACCAGCAGTGCCAGCGCGACTCCGCTCAGTTTCAGTCGTCCCTGCACGAAAAACAGCATCGCTGCGGTGGCGAAGAGCAGGAAGAGAAGGATTTCCATGCCGGAGAGCGTCCACCAGAGCAGCAGTCCGCTCAGCGGCAATATCGCGGCTCCGGCGGCGGAGGAAATGCGTCCGTAGTCCCCGCGCAGCAGCAGGCGGTGGAAGGCGAGGGAAAGGAGCAGTGCGCAGACTGCGCCGAGCATCCAGGCCACGGCGACGGGACCCCCACCCGCGAGCCTCCCCGCGGCGAGGAACACGGTCCAGAGCAGGCTGCTGCTGCCGGTGCTCGGTTCGCCGGGATTGAAAGAGAATGTGCCGTCATGTGCAAAGCTGCGCGCATACACGGCGTGTATCCACCCGTCATCGAGCGGGAAGCCGATATGCAGATGCGTCCCAATCACCGGCTGCAGGAAAAACAGCAGCGCGGCGGCCGTGAGCAGAAGGAGAAGAAGGGTATCTCCGTAGAAGGACTGCTCTTGAGGGTACGCGCGGCGGCGGGACATCCGTCAGAAGTCCTTGCGCCGGAAGATGTACGCGGCCCATACGTACATGGCCAGGGCCGAGAGGGCGGAGGTCCATACGGCGGACCATTCCAGGGGCAGCCCGGTCACCAGCGCATGGCCGAATTGTCCGAGCGCGTCGGGGCGAGGCAGGGCGTAGTAAAACACGCTGAGTACATCGGCGATGGCATCCGAGGATGCAACCTGGGCGATGACTTCGCGGGATTCGAGTATGGGACTGATGAGGAAGTAAAACACGTACAGCACGATAATGGTCAGCGCCGAACTCCTTGAGGATACCCCTATCAGCGTCATCGGTCCATACAGCACGACAAAGGTATAGGTGATGGACAGCGTCACCGCGAGGAAGCCGGGATTCCAGAATCCGGTGCGCACGCCGAAGATCAGCCACATGCCTATGATATAGTAAGCGACGTTGGCGAAGACGATAAGCAGCGAGCCGAGAAATTTCCCGAGGAAAATTTCCTGGCGGGAAACGGGCTTCGAGAGCAGCAGGTCGATGCTGCCTTTTTCCATCGCGTTGGGGAGGATGCTCGCGGTCGCGAAAATAGACAGAACGAGAGCGGCGAAATTGATGAAACCGGTGAGTCCCGCCTGTATCTGACGAATGATGGTCTGATCGGTCATGATCTGCACCGTCTGCTGCTTGCCTTCGGGACTACCCATTTCAATGGATTCGGGCATGAAGACGGCGGCGAGCACGGTCAGGGCGAGGAAGAAACTCGATATTACGAAGAAGCCGATGATGGTCTTGCGCGCGAGTCCTTCCCGTATGGTGTGTTCAATGATGGCGAGGAGTTTCATGCGTTTTCCTCCCGCGAAATGACGTCAATGAACATATCCTCGAGACTCTGTCGTTTCTGCGAGATCTCCGTGATAAGCACGCCTCTTGCACGCAGCTGGTCTATGACCTCGTTGAGCGTGGAAACGTCTTCAAGGGTCAGGCTCAGCACCGTGCCTTCAAGCTCGGCACGGATGCGCGTCGCATCCCACTGCGTGAACAGTTCCTGGGGGATATCTCCCTGTACGCCGACGCGAAAGACGTTGTCCTGCATCGTCAGTTCCTGCACGGTGCCGAGGCGGACGAGTTTCCCTTTGTTGAGGATGGCCACGCGGTCACAGATCATTTCCACCTCCGAGAGCAGGTGGGAATTGAGGAATACCGTTTTACCCTCGTTGCGCAGACGCACGAGAAGATCGCGGATTTCCTTGCGTCCCAGTGGATCCACGCCATCCGTCGGTTCATCGAGAATGACAAGCTGGGGATCATTGATCAGCGCCTGCGCGAGTCCGATACGCTGCATCATCCCTTTCGAGTACTTGCGGATTTTCGTTTTATGCCAATCCTGCATATTGACCAGCTTCATACGGTCCTTCACGCGTTCTTCAAGCTTCGCGCCGGAAAGACCGGACAGCTTGCCGAAATAGTTCAGCACGCCCGCACCCGTGAGGAAATCGGGATAGCGGTGGTTTTCCGGCAGATAGCCCACGCGGGATTTCATCGCGGCCGTTCCAACCGGCGCACCGAGCAGCTCCGCGCGTCCCGCCGTCGGGAATACGATTTCCAGCAGCACCTTGATGAAGGTGGTTTTCCCCGCACCGTTCGGTCCCAGCAATCCGAAAATTTCACCCTCGCGCACATCCAGCGAGAGATCCGAAAGCGCCTTCACCGCGCCATTCTTCTTCCGCGGATTGAACACCTTCGTAATGCCTTCAGCATGTATGATCGACATGGTGTACCCTCTTGTGATGGATTCACAGAAGATAGTGATAACAGCTCAAACCACGAAGAAAAGGTGTTTGCGCTTCGGTCCGCTGCGCGGCACCTCGCGCAGGTGTTTCTCCGCTGTCGCGGAGAGTTCTTCGCGCTGCGCGCGGGTGTTTCGCCTTCGGCGAGTTTTTTGCGCTTTGCGCAGGTGTTTCTCCGCTGTCGCGGAGAGTTCTTTGCGCTGCGTCCCGATCTGCGGGACTTCGCGCGGGTGTTTGTTCGAAGCGCAGGTGTTGCCGACTACGTTCCGCGCAGCGGAACAATACCTGCGCCAGGCCACGCGAAGCGGGGTCTGGTGCAAACACTGCTCCGCGGCAGCGGAGCAACTCCCTCCTATGCGGGGAAGATAGAACTCAACTGACCTGCAAACTGTTAGCTATACCATGAACAACGAGCAACTCCTCCGACGGGCGCTGATACTCAGTGTTATTACGATTGTCTACAATGTGATTGAAGGACTCGTCTCTGTGTACTTCGGTTATGCTGATGAGACGCTGGCGCTGTTCGGCTTCGGGGCGGACAGTTTTGTTGAAGTGATTTCAGGACTGGGAATCCTTCACATGATAATGCGCATGAAGCGCGCGCCGGTGATGCAGCGCGATTCCTTTGAACGCACGGCGCTGCGCGTAACGGGAGTGAGCTTCTACCTGCTGACGGCGGGACTCCTCGCCGGGGTCGTCCTCAATATCATACAGGACGTGAAGCCGGAAACCACACTGGTGGGCATCATCATTTCCTCGCTGTCGATACTGACGATGTACGGCTTGATGAAAGCAAAACTCTCGGTCGGCAAGGCGCTGAATTCCGACGCCATCATCGCCGACGCCAACTGCACGCGCACCTGCTTCTACCTCTCAATCATCCTTCTGGCATCGAGCGGACTCTACGAACTCTTCGGCATTGCCTGGTTCGACCTCCTCGGCAGCCTCGGCATCGCATACTTTGCCTTTTCTGAAGGACGCGAAGCCTTCGAGAAGGCCTCAAGCGAAACCCTCGCCTGCAGCTGCGAGCATTAGGAGGGAATTGCTCCGCTGTCGCGGAGCAATACCTTCCTGGAGACATCGTGGTTAGATTCTCTTGCGCAGGACGGCGGAAGGCAGTATATTTACTGATCTGTTCTGGCGCGTTCGTCTAGCGGTTAGGACACGGCCCTCTCAAGGCTGAAACACGGGTTCGATTCCCGTACGCGCTACAGTGATAACCCGCCACGCAAGGCGGGTTTTTCTCTTTTAACCATACTCGCGGTGATAGTGATGCGACGTTTCATACATTCGATGTTCCTTCTGCTCGTGCTGGCGCTTCCGCTGCAGGCGCAGCGCATGGTCGAGCTGACCATTCTGCATTACAATGATTTTCATTCCCAGAATGTGCCGACAACGACCTGGTTGACGCAGGATGATGGCAGTCGCGGGAAAGTCGAGGTGGGTGGCAGCGCGGTGCTCAAGGCGTATATCGACCGCGAACGTGCGGCGGATCCGAATCCCATCCTCCTGCACGCGGGCGATGATTTTCAGGGCACGCCGATCAGCTCGATCACGAAGGGACGATCACAGTTCCGTTTGCTCGAGCTGATACAACCGGATGTGATGACGCTTGGCAATCACGAGTTCGATTACGGCGCGGATAATATCCGGCACCTGCTTCCCACGGTGACCTTCCCGATCGTGTCGGCGAACCTGTGGGATAAAACCATCGGCGCACCGTTCGTACCGCGCTACCGCGTGCTGCATCGCGACGGCATGGCCATCGGGGTCATCGGACTCGCGCCGCCGGACCTGGCGGAACTGAGTCTGCGCGAGAACGTGAAGGATCTCGATGTACTCGATCCGGCCATGGTCACGCGGCAGACGATGAAGGAGCTGGAGCGGGATTTCGGGGTGAAATTTTTCATCGTCCTCAGTCACATGGGCGTGGAAGTCGACAGTGCCCTGGCCACGAATGTGGACGGCATCGATGTGATCGTCGGGGGACATTCCCACACCTCGCTGTGGGTGCCGAAAAAAATCAACGGCACAGTGATCGCACAGGCGGGGGATAAGGGGCGATTTCTCGGACGCCTTTCCCTCACCGTGGATGCGGATGAGGGACGCGTGGTGAAATCCTTCGGGAAACTGCTTCCCACGGTGGTGGCGGATGTGACGCCGGATCCCGTGGTGGGCGCGCTGGTGGAGGAGCTGGAATCAGAAGTAGCGGCTGGACTCAGTGAGCAGATCGGCACGCTGGAAACGGACTGGAAGCGCTCGCGCGAAGGCGAAAGTAACATCGGCAACTGGGAAACCGATGTCATGCGCGCATACGCGAAAGCGGACGTCGCGTTTCAGAACAGCGGCGGGATACGCAAGGATCTCGACGCGGGTCCCATCACCCTCCGCGACATCTGGGAAATCGCGCCTTTTGGAAATCATTTTGTTATGTTTCAGGTGTCCGGCGCACAGCTTCGCGAGATGATTCATCACCAGGCGATGGTGACCGGTGAGTTTTGCCAGGTGAGCGGACTCGCGTACACCTTCGACTACGAGGCTCCCGCGACACAGCGCATCAGGCGGGCGACGGTCAATGGCCGGAACATCAAGAACGATGAAGTGTACTCGGTGGTAACCAGCAATTATGTGGGCGGACACCTGCACGACGTGTTCGGTTTGCCCGAGGCAGAAATCGAGGTGCACGAAGTGCTGCCCACGCATGTGGACCGCGACGTATTCATTGATGCCGTGCGCAAACAGAAGAACGTGCGATCGCAAGTTGAAGGACGTATCACGCTTATCGGAGTAAAACCATGAAAATCCCCATGACGCTGCTGTCGCTGCTGCTGACCGTGGTACTGATTTCCTCAATGCCGGGCTGTGACGATGAGGGGACGCGTCCTGGTGATGAAATCGTCTTCCCGGAATCCAACGTCAGCTATTCCCAGCATGTGCAGCCCTTTTTCAACCTGCGCTGCGCCAATATCGGCTGTCATGACGCGTCGACGCGGGCAGGGTCTTTGAGTCTCGCCTCGTATTCCGAAACGACGGAAAACCCTGCGATCGTGCGTCCCGGAAACGCGAACGGCAGTCTCCTCATGCAGCGCATTGACGGACGACTGCCGCATCCGATCGACGTGCCCATCATCATCAACGACAATCAGCTCGAAGGCATCCGTACCTGGATCAACGAGGGTGCGAAGTACAACTGATGTTCGGTACGCTCACACAGCAGCAGGCGAAGGATTTTGCGCGCCTGCATGAGAAAAAGCACCGCGAGGCTGCAGGACAGCTGCTGCTGGAAGGGGAGAGGCTCGTCGGCGACGTGCTTCGCAGCGATTTGCGCACGGAAATGCTCGTTATCGAGTCGGAAATGGCGTCAAAATATGCAGAAAGTGCATATTTGGCGGAGAAAAAAGGCGTTTCGGTGCTTCACTGCTCCGCGCGCAATGCCCGCAAGCTCTCGGACACGCCGCATCCCCAGGGCATTTTCGCGCTGGTCGACATGCCCGCGACCGATCCCCGTGCCGCGCTGGATGCCGCTCCGGCCGATCGTCCGGTATTCGTACTGCATGGCATCGCCGATCCCGGCAATCTCGGCACCATCATGCGCACGACGGAATGGTTTAACGGCGCATCCCTTTTGCTGAGCGCCGACAGTGTGCATCCCTTTAATTCAAAAACCCTTCGGGGAAGTATGGGCTCGGCATTGCGCCTGAACATCGGCGTGTACCCGGATTTCGACTGGCTCGAACGCGAGGCGGAGAGGACCGGTCGTCCCCTCGTCGCCACTGCGGCGGAAGAGGGCAGGGCGCCGGCGGATTTCCCGTCCGCCAACCCCATCATCCTCCTCGGCAGCGAAGCGCACGGAGTGGCTTCCCCCATTCTTGCGCGTACCTCGGGAACGCTGCGTATCCCGGGCGGAGGAACGGAATCGTTGAATATCGCCATTGCGCATGCGATTCTTGCCTATGCCTTCTCCCTGAAATAATACTTTATGTGTCCTCCTGAATTGCTTGGTATTATTAGATGTTCTTCTGTACATTGGCTTTATACAATACATCTGAACAGCCTGAAGGATTAATTTCCCCATGCGCCTGACGCGGAGAGGAATCCTTTTTCAAATACTAGCCCTCGTTTTCCTCCTATCCCTCGCACGGCCACTGCTGCATGCGCAGGACATGGGTATGCTCGACGAGGAATACCGATCCCGGTATTCGCAGGGACTGCTGTCTTTCCGCGGAGCGGGGGGATTGAACCGTTACCTGGGGGAATTCACATCGAGGGACGACAACCGTCAGCTTTCGATGTCCGCCATGTACACTGTGCGGACTTTTCTGTCCGCCGGTATTTCCGTGGATTACGGACAGTTCTCATACCTGCGTGAACGCGCGGCGGTGGATCCGGAGCTGTACGACTACCAGTTCGGCGGGACGGACGCCGAGCGGGAAACCGAGTATACGTCCTTCAACCTCATGCTGCAGTATTCCCCGCTGCAGATATCCATCTTCGACCTGTATTTTCTGTTGGGCGCCGGCATCACGGTGTACGATGCGCAGGATCACGGCGGAAACCAGGTCACCGTGCGTCCCGACGCCGACATGCCCGGGACGATTTCCGTGCCGTTCGGGATGGGACTCGATGTGTTTGTCACGCATGAAGTCGCCATCAGCACCGAACTGCGCTACAATATGATTTTCAAAGGTGATCTGGATGCCTATGACGAGCGCATCCTCACTATCGAGTATATCAAGGACGGCGGGTCGCGCGCCTATCGTCCCGAAGAAGTCAACGACAACCTCATTACCGCGACGATCGGATTGAAGGTCTTCCTTTTCCGCAACGACGATTACGACGGCGATCTGCTGCCGAACTGGTCGGAGGAAGGACTCGGAAGTGATATGTACAACCCGGATTCGGACGGGGACGGACTCTCGGATTTCGAGGAGACGCAGCATTTCCAGGCGGATCCGCGCAAGGCGGATACGGATAACGATCAGATCGACGATTATGCCGAGGTGACGATTTTCCGTACCGAGCCCTATGCGGATGATTCCGACGGGGATGGACTCTCGGATTTCGAGGAAATCTATCGCACGGGGACGAATCCCCTCAACCGGGATACTGATGGCGACGGACTCGAGGATGCGGATGAGGTGCGCTTCAAAACCGATCCGACCCTTGTTGATACGGATTTTGATGGACTGACGGATTACGCCGAAGTGCGGGTGCATCACAGCAATCCCCTCAAGCCGGATACGGACGGCGATGGCGTGTTCGATTACAACGAAGTGTCGACGTATTTTACGAAAGTGGACAGTGGCGACTCCGACGGTGACGACCTCAACGACTATGAGGAAATCGCCTATCATCACACCAATCCCAACAAGCGTGATACCGACGGCGACGGCATCACCGACGACAGGGAAATCGTCGAAACCCGTACCAATCCCCTCGACCGTGATACCGACAGCGACGGTATCTGGGACGGCATCGACCAGTGTCCCCTCGTGCCCGAAACCTACAACGGCATCAAGGATGACGACGGTTGTCCCGACGGTGTCGGCACCATGGACGATCCCCTGGCCCTGAACGGGCGGGGCAAGGGTCCATCAACCGGCGAGGGCGACGGAATGTCCGATTACGGCAAATCCGGTAATTCCGGGGCATCGGGCATGGGCGAAGGTGACGGCAGCCAGGGTGGACGCGGCAAAGGCATTTCCACCGGTGAGGGTGACGGGATGTCTGATCGCGACATCGTCATCGGCGAGAATTTTGACGGGGAAGGACTTTCCGGCGGAGCCGAAGGCGGCGCGGGGAAAGGTGTTTCCACCGGTGAAGGCGAAGGCATGGTCGACCGCG